>JAUNOJ010000263.1 GCA_030531135.1 Sutterellaceae bacterium
GTGACGGCATCGATATATTCGGGTTTGCCGAGTTCTTTGAGTTTTTCCACCACGCGCAACACTTCGTCTTCTTCGACCATACAGCCTTGGATACGTTGAGAAGACTGGCCCGGGCGCTTAAAGAGCATATCGCCGCGACCGAGCAATTCCTGTGCTCCGTTTTCATCCAAGACGACGCCGCTGTCGAATCGACTGCCGACCTGGAAACAAATACGCGCCACAATGTTGGCCTTGATCAAGGGCGTGACGATATCCACACTCGGACGTTGCGTTGCCAGTACCAAGTGAATGCCTGCGGCACGCGCCTTTTGAGCCAAACGCATGATTTGGGCCTCGACCTGCTTGCGATTGACAAGCATCAGGTCGGCCAATTCGTCGATAAAGCACACGATGTAGGCAAAGGGCTTTAAGGGCGTATGCGGCTCGGGGTTTTCGGGCGTCACGTCAAAGGGATCCATGATCGGCTTGCCCGAAGCAATTGCGGCATTGACCTTATCGTTGTAGCTTTCGAAACTTCTCACCCCGATTTTGCTCATCAACGCATAGCGATGATCCATTTCCTGCACGAGCCAATTCAGAGCTTGGCTGGCTTTGTTCATGTCGGTCACAACCGGGCAGAGCAAATGCGGAATATCTTCGTAAAGCGAAAATTCCACGGTCTTGGGATCGATCAGAACCAGACGCAAATGGTCGGGATCGCTCTTATAGATCAACGACAGAATCATCGTATTGATGCAGACCGACTTACCCGAACCGGTGGTGCCGCCCACAAGCAAATGCGGCAACTTGGCCAAGTCGATCACAACGGGCCTGCCCGCAATGTCTTTACCCAAAGCCAAAGACAAGGCGGACTTGGCGCTTTCGAATTCGGGACTGCCGATAATTTCGCTCAAATACACGGCCATGCGCTGGGCCATGCCGTTGGGAATTTCCAAACCCATATAGGGCTTGCCGGGAATGACGGGAACGACGCGAACGGAAGGAACGGACAGCGCACGCGTCAAGTCCTTTCGAATATCTTCGACCTGACTGCCTTTGACGCCCGGGGCCAATTCCAACCAGTACTGCGTGATGACGGGACCGGCTTGCGCACCCACGACGCGAGCGTCGATCCGATAGCTCTTTAACTTCGTTTCGATCATGCGGCTCGTGGCTTCCACGGCCTCTTCGGTAATGCCTTGGCGCTCGGCGGGCGGCACTTCCAACAAATCCAAATCCGGAGAAATGCGACCGTCGGCGGCGCCTTTGGATGCACTCTTGGGTTTGGCAGTCGGTTTGGTTGCCTTTGCGGAATTGTCGGCAACAGGCGCCGCTGCCTTGGGCGTTTTCACGATTCTGGGTTTGGTGCGCTCCGACTTCACTGCGGGTTCGATGGCCAAAGGTTTTTTCTCGAGAACTTCGGCTTCTACCGATTCGGCCTTGGGCTTACGCTTAAACTTCATGCTTGCCAAAGTCTTGGCGATCAACTCAAGCAAAGCGCCGATTCTTTCGGCCAAATCAAACCAAGAAAAGGCAAAGACGTAGCTCATGCCCACCAACACCAAGATAAACAACACAAAGGTCGAGCCCCAGACGCCGCCGTAGGGCGTGACTTGTTGCGCGACAAACTGACCCAGAAGGCCGCCTGCGCCCAAAGGCAAGTTCTCGGAAAGGTAACCGAACTGCAAACATTCAAGACCGACGGAAGCCGCCAGTAAAACGGCCAAGCCGAAAAGCATCGCCACCGGTCGAACTTGATAAGTCATGCCGTTGGTTTTGGCCCAGATGACGCGCACAAGTTGCACGCCCAAACAAAAGAGAGCCCCCACAATCCACCAGGCGCTGCGACCGAAAAGCCAGTAGAGGCAATCGGCAGTCCACGCCCCCAAAATGCCGCAAATGTTTTGTGCGCTTTGCGTACCTGTCGAAGAAAAGCCGGGGTCGCTCGGCGTATAGGACAAAAGCGTTGCGGCCAAAAGCGTTCCCAACACCAAAGCAAAGAGCCAGCCCATACTCGTCAAAATGTGACGAACGCCGCCGGAAAATTTTGCCCATGCGGCGGCGCGCGCTTGTTTTCTGGCCAAACGCGCCTGTTCCTGCTCTTGGCGTTCCTGAGCTTCTTTGTGTTCGCGCCACTCGGTGGCGATTGCGGGTTTTTTGTTCTTTCTCATAGCAAATGGATTATATGTGCGCGTGCCGTTTGCCACATACTCAGGAAACAATTAGCGAAAACTTCGTTGCATTTCTTTGCTCTTTGCCTTAACGTAAAGAGCAATCATTTTTGTACGACAAGAGCGGATGCTAAAGCATTTTTGCATTTGCCCCACATTTTTTTGGAGAAAATTATGGATGAAAATGCCGTTGTGATCGTCACCGACACCAACTATGATGAAGTTGTGGCTGCCGCCGACAAGCCGATTCTGCTTGCCATCGGTGCACAGTGGTGCGTGGACTGCCGTCGCATCGAACCGTTTTTCATGGAATTTGCCAAGCGCTACAGCGACAAGGTGCAATTTGCCCGCTGTGACTTTGACAACAACCCCGGCATCAAGGAAAAGTTTGACGTTCGTCACATTCCGACGATTGTCCTCATCAAGGACGGCGCCGTGGTCGAAACGCTCATCGAGCCCAAGAGCGTTGCTCCTTTTAAGGAAATGGTCGAAAAATACACGGCCTAATCCGTGCCGCCTAGGCCCTCGGCGAATCTGCCAAAAACTTGCAATTTCATGGGGGCTTGGGCAAAATACGCCTCCTCGGAAGCGTGAAATTTTTTGCTTTTGAGGACAATTCGGGGGTGTAGCTCAGCTGGGAGAGCGCTGCGTTCGCAATGCAGAGGTCAGGGGTTCGATCCCCCTCATCTCCACCAAATTCAAATCCGAGACGGTTTCGACTGTCTCGGATTTTTC
>JAUNOJ010000264.1 GCA_030531135.1 Sutterellaceae bacterium
ACAATGCTTCGTAGCGTCAAAGTTCGTATCTACCCGACTCGGGCACAGCAGGATTATCTGCGAGGCCAGTTCGGTGCCGTGCGCTTTTGCTACAACAAAGCCATTTACATCAAGGAGCACCAGTACAAGTTTCATGGTCAAAGCCTTTCGACTATCCACGACATCAAGCCGTTTATATCAGTGGCAAAGAAGTCCCGCAAATATGCTTGGCTCAAAAACTATGATGCGATTTCTTTGCAAGAAGCGGTACGCAATGCCGATAAAGCATGGACGGGATTTTTCAAGCAAGGCCGAGGCTATCCCAAGTTCAAAAATCGCCATCAAGATCAATCGAGCTATCACTGCACGGCGGTGAGCTGCGGCGAGAATTGGGTCAAGATTCCGAAGATGGATCGAATCAAAGCAAAGATTCATCGTCCGATTGAGGGTAAGGTCAAGAGCTTCACCTTGTCTTTGACAACAACGGGCAAATACTATGCCGCCATTTTGTTTGAAGACGGCAAGCCCGAAGTCGAACAAATCAAGACGCTTGAGGAAGACGAAATCACCGGGGCTGATAGAGGCTTGAAAACCTTGATCGTGACCTCCAACGGGGACATGATTGACAATCCCCGATATTTGAAAAAGGCACAGAAGAACTTAAAGCGTAAGCAAAAGAAACTTTCCAGAACACAGAAAGGCAGTCGGCGCAGAGAAAAAGCACGTCGTCTTGTGGCAAAAGCCCACGAGCGGGTGCGGCATCAACGAGAAGACTACCTTCATAAGGCGTCTCGACAATTGGCTGACGAAAACCAAGCGGTGGTTGTCGAGAATCTTGCAATTGAAAATATGCTCAAGAACCATAAACTCGCCCAAAGCATTTCTGATGCGGGGTGGGGAAAATTCGTGGTCATGTTGGCATATAAACTGAAACGGCAGGGAAAGATACTGGTCAAAATCGATCGTTTCTATCCCTCGTCCAAAACATGCAGTCATTGCGGTCATAAGCTCGAAGAGCTGGGCTTGCAAGTGCGTGCCTGGACGTGTCCTGCTTGCATGACGGCACATGATCGAGACATCAATGCAGCGATCAATATCCGCAAGCAGGGCATCGTAAAGTTGAAGGCGGAAGGGCTATCCGTCTCTGCTCGCGGAGGCTGTGTAAGACATTGCGAAAGCAGTGCGACGGCTGATGAACCGAGAAGCCTCTGTTTTCAAGCAGGGGTTTAGTCACAAAATTTCTAATAACTCAACTTCGGCGCAGTGATTCGGATTTTCCGAATCACTCGATATCGACGCTTAAGAGTCTCGGTTGCCGATTTTGCAGATAGTCGACCGTCTATAATAAGCTGTTCTGTCATTTGTCATCAACGAGAAACCGCCATGCAAGACATTCTGATCAACCGAAACCTGCGCGAAACCCGAGTGGCCGTCTTGGAAGACGGTGTGTTGGAAGATTTGCACATCGAGCGCGCGGCCAACATCGGTCTTGTCGGCAACGTTTATCTCGGACGCGTCATTCGCGTGTTGCCGGGCATGCAATCTGCTTTCGTGGAAATCGGTCTGGAACGCTCGGCCTTTTTGCACATTCTCGATATCGAGGGTGCAAGGATGGAAAACGGCGAATACCGCCCGATCGAGCGCATGTTAGTGGACGGGCAAAACCTTCTGGTGCAAGTCACCAAAGACCCGATCGGAACGAAGGGCGCAAGGCTCACCACCACCATTTCTTTGGCAGGTCGCAAGCTTGTCTACCTGCCCAAGGATCACCATATCGGCGTGAGTCAGCGCATTGAGTCGGACGAGCAGCGCGAAGCCTTGCGCGAGCAGGTCACGCGCTTGCGTTCGCCCGAAGAAAAGGGCGGCTACATCGTCAGAACGAGCGCAGAAGAGGGTGCTACCGACGAAGAATTTAAAGACGACATGGACTACTTGGCTTTGCTTTGGAAGCAAATCGAAGCCAAGCGCGTACAGTCCCAAGCCCCGACCTTGCTCTACCAAGATTTGTCTTTGGAAGAGCGTGTGTTGCGCGACATGATTTTGGCCGATACCCGCGCCATTTATGTTGACTGCGAAACAACCTTTGAAAAGCTTAAAACCTTTGCCGAAACTTTTGCCCCGGTGGCTTTGCCTTTGTTGCAGCTTTATACCGGCGACAGACCTTTGTTTGAACTTTATTCGGTCGACGAAGAAATCGAAAAAGCCTTGGGGCGCCGCGTCCCTTTGAAGTCCGGGGGTTACTTGGTGGTGGATCAAACCGAGGCCATGACCACGATTGACGTTAATACGGGCGGCTTTATCGGCAAGCGTGACTTTAGCGAAACGGTCTTTAAAACCAACTTGGAAGCTGCGCAGACGATTGCACGTCAATTGAGACTCAGAAACTTGGGCGGCATTATCATCATCGACTTCATCGATATGGCAACCGACGAAGATCGCGCAGCCGTTTTGTCCGAGCTTCGCCATGCCGCAAGCGTGGATCGTACCAAACACACGATCAGCGACTTTACCGAATTGGGTCTTGTGGAAATGACCCGCAAGCGCACGCGCGAAAGTCTCTCTCACGTGATGTGCGAAACGTGCCCGGTGTGCGGCGGTCGCGGGGAAATCAAAACGGCGCGTAGCGTCTGCTACGAAATCATGAGAGAAATCGTGCGCGAATGCCGCCAGTACAAGGAAGCCAGATCGTTCAAAATCTTGGCAAGCCAAACCGTGGTCGATATGTTCTTGGAAGACGAATCGAGTGCCTTGAACCTGTTGCAGGACTTCGTGGAAAAGCCCGTGACGTTGGCCGTTGAACCCGTCTATACGCAAGAGCAATACGACGTCGTGATTCTGTAGGCCAAACCATTGCTGTCCAAAACAAAATGTGCATAGGGGGATGAGCCTCTCGTAAACC
>JAUNOJ010000015.1 GCA_030531135.1 Sutterellaceae bacterium
ATGATAGTTGGTTGTATTTCCAGTGAAAGTAGGTCACTGCCAGGCTTTTAAATTAAGCAGAACCCTCGACATTTAACCGTGTCGAGGGTTTTGTGTTTTGAGAAAAACTATCGTCAGCAAATTTGCGATATTTGGGCACGAAATACAGCGTTTCTTCTTGTAAGATTAGCCCGTTTCCGTATTTGCAAATTCTTTCGAAAAAACATGACCGACACTTTCTCTTTAACACCGCCCGAGCCTGAGGAACCTATTGTTCGCAGACAATACCGTAGCGGTGCTAACCGACGTCAGGAGATCATGGAAGCCGTTGTGAAGCTTTTGTCGGAGCGCAAACAGGAAAAGTTCACTACCAAGGAAATCGCCTCTTCCGTGGGCGTTTCCGAGGCTTGTCTTTATCGTCATTTCAAGAACAAAGCCGAGATTCTCTCCGGCATTGCCGATTTTTGCGATTCTGCCGTTTCTGCCATGTGTTCTGAAATCGATGCCAAGTCGGGGCTGTCGATGCGTGAGCGTGCCATTGCCAAAATGCAGGTACTTTTGACCTTTGCAGAAGCTAATCCGGGACTGACGCGTTTATTGACCGGAGAGGCGCTCGTGTATGAAGATGCCTCTGTGGCCGAGCACATTTTGCGCATTATCGCCAAAGCCGAAACAAGCATGCGACAGTCGCTCAAGCTTGCCATTATCGAGCGCGAAATTGCTGCCGACACCAACATCTCTATGCACGCCAATTTGATGATGAGTTTTGTCGAAGGGCGCTGGCGTCGTTTTTCCCAATCGGGGTTTACGGCAAAACCCACGGAAGGCTGGAGCGCAGCCAAGCGACTCTTTTTGCACATCGGCTGACATAGACCGGGTTCGTAAATTCTCTGTTACACCCGGTTTCTTTTTAGAACATAAAGCCTATTGATTCAGTAGGAGATACTCGGTAAGATAGCGCGATCTCAATCTCCTACTCTGGTACAGAATAGGTTTCGCCCCGCTACTCCTACATTTGGAGCGCGGGGTCTTTTTTGGGTGTTGTTTGTCGAGGACGCTTAAGTCAGATTTTTGGTGAAGAATTCGCCGAGACGATTCCACGGAATTAAACCGACACGATCATACAGATCGGTTCGGTTGGCGCCTTTGACCCAAACGAGTTCCTTAGGTTGGGCAGCGCGACTGTATGCCGTTTCGGTGTAGCAACGAGACGGTGCCTTATCGCCTGCGACAAAGAGGATGGGACGCGGCGAGATGGATTCGATATCGTTAAACGGATAAAAGTTGGCGAACTTGGCATAGGCCGCCGGCACCGTACGGCGATCGTTGGGTGCATAAAAGCCGCGTTCGGTTCGATAGTAATCGTTGGATTCAGCCATTTCGACAAAGACAGGGTCGTTTTGACCGGGACCGTAAACGGGCTTGCCCGTTTCATACATCGTCCAACGGTCTTGTGCGGCCTTCTTGAGATCGGAGTCGCGGCGTGACTTCGGTCTGTCGCCGGCCACACCGTTTCGGAAATATTCCCCCATATCGTACATGCTCACGACTGCCAAAGCACGAATGCGCGGATCGATTTTGGTTGCCGCAACGGCAAATGCGCCGCTGGCGCATACGCCCAACGCACCGATGCGATTGCGATCGACATTGTCGAGCATGCCTAAATAGTCGACGCCGGCACTGAAGTTTTCGACATACATGTCGGGCAAAACGGCACCTCTCGGATAGCCGTCGCTTTCTCCCCAAAACGTTTGATCGAAGGCCAGCGTCACAAAACCTGCTTCGGCAAGTTTTGTAGCATACAAAACGGCCGCTTGTTGGCGCACGGCGGCAAAGGGATGACTAATGACCAAGGCAGGCGCTTTGGTGCCGTTTACGAGCGTTTTAGGCGTAAACAGAGACCCTGTCAGCTGCATGCCGTAGAGATTGTGAAAGCGCACGGTCTTTTCAACAACCTTATCACTTTTGTAGAAGTTGTCACCGTCGGTAACATTGGCTTTGGGCAAAGCGTCGGCAGCCTGCGAGGTGGTCATAAGTCCGGCTACCATACCCAAAGCGGACGAAGTTTGTAAGAATTGACGACGATTCATTTTTAGTCTCCCTGTTTTTGAAATCGGATTGTCAGCGTGCATAGGCGCGCAGTTCATCAAGCGAATAAACGTAGTCGTTGGCTTTGGCGCTCATATGACAAGACAAGCAGCGACTGACCGGATCTTCGGAATCGGTAAAGGGGACTTTGTTGCCGTGATAGGCCTGATATTCCCATTCGCCGTTACGAAGATTCGGGGCATAGTCGGCGCCCCAGCCTTTTTCCTTTTGCATGACGATATATCGCCTGACACCGGCTTTGGAGCCGGAGTCGGCAAAGTATTCGACGAGCACAATTCGCGCGCCGTAGGGAAAGGTATCGGTACTCTTCATTGCGTCGATGAGTTCTTTGGGCGCGTACATGTCCTCAATGACCGAGCCGCGATCCGATGTGTGGTAAAGAACCCAGTCCGAATAGTCGGGCAAAACCACTTTGGGAGCGGCGAGAGCCAAAGCGGACGAAAGTCCGAGTGTCAGTGTCAAAAGTGAAATAACGGGGCGCATGACGTTTTCCTCACTTCTTTGAGGTGCGTTGCTTGAGAACGCGATCCAAGACGCTTTGTGCAGAATCTTTTTGCGCTTGATTGATCTGTTGACCGATCACTTCCACAAACTGTTTCATTTGGTTTTCATCGGTGCCGGTATTCATGGCGGCATTCATGTGAAAGACCAACTGACCTTGCGTGCCGGTCATGGCGGCTAAGGCGCCGATGGTGGCCAGTTCTCGACTCTGATGATCGAGATTGTCGCGAATAAAGATGTCGCAAAAGAGGTGCTCTTTTAAAAAGGTGTCGATAGCGGGCGCAAAAAGCTGGTAGCCGGCTGCCGGCGGGATTTCTTTACGGCCGCCCAAATCGGCTCTCATACGCGCGCCGTAGGCGTCTTTATCGAGGTTTGCAGGTAACGCAGAGGCTTCTTTGCCAACAGGGTCTTTGATGCCGGCTTTGGTGCGCTCGTCGATGACTTTCATAAAGGTGTTGATACCGTTCAAACTGCGCGGAAAGCCCGTGTAAGCGTAAAGCTGCACCAATACTTCTTTGATTTCGTTGACGGTTAACCCCGCCTCCAAGCCCTTGATGAGTTCGGTACGAAGCTTTTGCAAGTCGCCTACGGCCGTTTGGGCGGCAATGGCCACAATACCGGCTTGTTTGGCGGAAAGATCTGCGGCTTGTGCGCTGCCGGCACAAGCCAAGAGGGCGGCGGACAAACCGATGGCGGTCATAAGTTTTTTCATGGCAGTATCCTTTGAAAATGACGGGGTGGTGTTAGTTGTTTTCAGGCGTCTGTTTGTAGTCGGCGTCAGATACTTCTTCCATCCAAGTGACGTTTTTGCCGTCTTTGACGTTGGTGAGCACGAGGTGAGCCATGGCTGTTTCAGGGGTGGCACCGTGCCAGTGCTTTAAGTTCGGCGGGCACCAAACATTGTCGCCTTGGCGAATGACGCGCACCTTGCCGTCGGGAGTGCCGATTAAACCTTTGCCGGAAACGACCAGCATGCGTTGTCCTGCCGGATGGCTGTGCCAGAAGGTACGGGCACCGGGTTCGAACGTCACGACGGAAACCGTGTAGTGACTGTTTTCATCGGCTTTGGCAATGGAGTCATGGCGAACGGCTCCGGTAAATGTGTTGTGACCGCCCACGCGAGAAGGCGTATCGCCTGCGTGAACGATCGTGTGATCAAGGTTTTCGGCATTCGATACATTGCCCAGGCCGAGGGCGCAACCGATGCAAGTGACGGTAACAAGTTGTTTGATCATGGCGGTCTCCCGAAGAAGTTGTTTTTTGATGGTTGAAACTTTAACGAGACGGGGTTTGCGCCTGAGATGCGATCCGATCAGAAAATATCGAAATTCTCTCAAACGAATCGAAATAAGAGAATTTTGAAAGATGGATCGGAAGGACAAACCTATAATGGAGACAGAAAAAGAGCGGTACTGCAAGAATGTCTGCCGCTCTTGACGATGAAAGGTTTATGCGGGATTAAATCAATGCAACAGGAAAAGCGTCAAGAATTGTATGCGGCGTTGTTGGCCGGAGCCCAACGAAAGATTGCCAAAATCGGTTTTAACGACACCGGCATCCCCGGCTTTCATGCGGTGTGCAGAACGCAAGTCGGAGAAGCCAGACTTTTTCTCAATCGATTCGTGAGTGTTATTTTGCAAGGGCGAAAGTCCAAGACGCTTAACGGGAGGATTGTCGAATACGGCGCAGGAGATTGCGTGGTCAATTGCATCGACATTCCGACCGACAGCGTCATTGAAAACGCCAGTCCGGAAAAGCCCTTCGTTTCGTTGGTGCTCGATTTGGATCGCTCGATGCTCACCGATTTGGCTTTGGAGATGGCACAAAACGGGCAGGCCAACAACTGTGAGGATGTTCGAACTCTGTTGGTGGAAAAGTGTCCCGACGCCTTGGCGGAAAACTTTATGCGCCTGTTGGATTTGGCCGATCGACCGGAAGAAATTCAATTGTTGGCGCCAATGATTAAGCGAGAGATTCATGCGCGCTTGTTGTTAAGCGACATGGGCCCTTCGATTCGTTCCGTACACGCCTATGGAACAAGAGCCAATCAGATTGCTCAAGCCGTGACAATCATTCGTGAGAACTTTCGGCAAAGTATCAATATGGAAGAGTTGGCCAATCGTGTGAATATGTCGCCGGCCAGTTTCCACCGGCACTTTAAGGCCTTTACCGGCTGCTCTCCTTTACGTTATCAAAAGGAGTTGCGTTTGCATGAAGCCAGAAGAGCATTGGCTTTGGGGCAAAAAGCGGTTTCTTCCGTCGCCTTTGAACTCGGGTATGCCAGTACGAGCCAATTTGCCAGCGACTACAAAGGATTTTTCGGCGTCACGCCCAAACAAGAGGCGATGGCTTCGAATTCCTCCGTCGGTTAAAAAGAAAAGCGCCGTAGGAAAATCCGCGGCGCTTTTCTTTCATGGAAATCTTCGGTGATTAAGACTTGCCGAAAACTTCATTGAGCTGTTGTGTAACGCGAACGAAGGTGGTGCGCATGGTCAATTCCTTGAGTTTGCGGGCGCCTACATAGGTACAGGCACTGCGCACGCCGCCTAAAATATCCTGACACGTCTGTTCCACGGGGCCGCGGTCTTCAATGTAGACGATTTTGCCTTCGGCTGCGCGATACTTGGCCACACCGCCCGAATACTTGTCCATAGCGGCTTTGGAGCTCATGCCGTAGAAGGCACGCAGCTTCTTGCCGTCTTTTTCCACCACTTCGCCGCCGCTTTCTTCATGACCGGCAAACATGCCACCCAACATCACGAAGTCGGCGCCTCCCCCGAATGCTTTGGCCACGTCGCCCGGACGGGTGCAGCCGCCGTCGGCACAAATGCGACCGCCTAAGCCATGAGCGGCATCGGCACATTCGATGATGGCGGATAACTGCGGATAGCCCACCCCGGTCATTTTGCGCGTGGTGCACACCGAGCCCGGACCGATACCGACCTTGACGATGTCGGCGCCGGCAAGAATCAATTCTTCGGTCATGTCGCCGGTAACGACGTTACCGGCCATGATGACGATGTCGGGATAAGCTTCGCGCATTTTTTTCACAAAGCTCACAAACGCTTCGGTGTAGCCGTTGGCCACATCGATACAGACGTAGCGGATGGCGTCACCCGCCACCTTCATGACTTCGGTGAACTGCTCCCATTCGGCTTGACCGATGCCCAAGGAGTAGAAGGCATCGGATTTGCGTTCCAAGGCTTGGAAAAAGCGCACGTATTCTTCGGGGCTGTAGTGCTTGTGCAAAGCCGTCATCATGCCGTGAGCACCCAAGGCATGCGCCATTTCGAAGGTGCCGGTGGTATCCATATTGGCAGCGATGATCGGAATGGCATTGAACTTTTCCGGAGACCAACGGAATTTGATTTCGCGCGTGATATCCACCTGACTGCGGCTCGTGAGGGTGGAGCGCTTGGGGCGAATCAGAACGTCTTTAAAGTCAAGTTTGATTTCATTTTCGATATGCATGACGAATCGGTCTCCAATAAGAGCGGGCACCAAATCAAGTGTCCGGACACGAAAAACGCCGGGCTCTCGTCGAACCCAGCGTTAACTTAGTTTACCTTGTTTTCGTCGGCAAATGTATTAATTGCGACGAGGGTAATGGTAAACCCTTACAATTCAGGGACTGTCGTTTCCAATGCCATGATGTCGGCAGGCGTTTCTCTGCGACGTACGAGCCAAGATCGATTGTCCTTGACCAAAACCTCGGCGGCTCTACCGCGAGCGTTATAGTTGCTTGCCATCGACATGCCGTAGGCACCGGCGGCCAACATCACCAAAACGTCTCCCTGACGTACGGAAAGCGTTTCGTTTTTGCTCAGGAAGTCGCCCGTTTCGCATATGGGGCCTACCACGTCCCAAGTCATCGGCGCATCCGGACAGTTTGCGGCGTTGATCAAGGGCATGACGGCTTGATAAAGCGTCGGGCGAATCATGTCGTTCATGCCGGCATCGACGATGCAGAAGTTTTTTGCCGCAGTCGGTTTGAGGTATTGCACGGTCATTACGAGCGCGCCGGCATCGGCGACCAAAGAACGCCCCGGTTCAAAGTAAAGCGACAAGCCGGAAAAGCCGCGAGCGGCAACGCGCTCGGAAACGGCCGCAATCAACTCTTTGGCCGTGGGCGGCGTTTCCTCGGCATAGCGCACGCCTAAGCCGCCGCCGAAATCGATATGGTCAAGTTCGATGCCTTCGCGTTTGAGCGCTTCGACCAAATCGAGCAGTTTGTCAGCGGCATGCACAAAGGGTTCGAGCTCGGTGATTTGGCTGCCGATATGGCAATCGATCCCCGTGATGCGAACATTGGGTAAGGCCTGTGCTTTTTTGTAAACATCGACGGCAATGTCAAAGGCGACGCCGAACTTGTTGTTTTTCAATCCCGTGGAAATATAAGGGTGGGTTTTGGCGTCCACATCCGGATTGACGCGCAGCGAAATCGGTGCAACAGCGCCCATTTCCCCGGCCACTTCGTTGATGCGATCGAGTTCGGCAACGCTTTCGACATTAAAGCAGTGCACTTGAGCAAGTAGTGCGGCTTTGATGTCTTCGACGGTTTTGCCCACACCGGAATAAACGATGTTTTCTCCTTTGGCGCCGGCAGCCAGAGCGCGGGCAAGTTCTCCGGCACTGACAATGTCAAAACCGAAACCGGCTTGTGCAAAGAGGTGCAAGATCGCCAAATTGGCGTTGGCCTTCATGGCATAAAACACGCGGTTGGAGGTGCCGGCAACGCCCGCGGCCCAGTCATCGATACGCGCTTTCAAAGCCGCATGAGAGTAAACGTAAAGGGGCGTGCCGTATTGACGGGCAAGATCGACAACGGGGAGCGATTCGCAGAGAAGCGCGCCGTCTTTGCGGCAAAAGCCGGTGTGCGTGAAATTTTGTTCCAGCATTTTAAGTTTGTTGTTTTTGTTGAAGTGAGGGGCAAAGAATGGATTGTGTTTATGGGGCGGCGGTATTGGCCGGAGCCAGTACTTGCGTGCTCGGCGTCGACATCGGTGCCGGAGTCGGATTCTTTTCCGGCAGATACAATGAGCCTTTCAGTCCGCAAGCGGACAGACTCAAGACACAGACAAGAGCAAAAAGTTTGCGTAACATGGCGATTTGTCCTCCCGAACTTTTTTGGGAAATTTTTTAACAGTGCTAATTATGAACGAAACTCAGTTTATTGAGGCAACCGAAGGCCTTATGCAAGCCGTCGAAGATGCCGTCGATGCCGCCGGTATTGACGTCGACGCAACGCGCGCCGGCAATGTTTTGACACTTGAGGCCGATAGCGGCGAACAAGTGGTGATCAATCGTCACAGTCCGACTTTTCAGATGTGGGTGGCAAGTCGCAAGGGCGGTCTGCATTTTGAATACAAAGACGGTCAGTGGATCAACACTCGCGGCGGTCAAACCTTCTGGCAGGCTTTAAACGAAGCATTGAGCTTTGCCTGCGAAGAGACGATCGAACTGAAAGCGCCGTAGCTTTTTAGGGCGACGGCGCTAGATCGGCGACGGTTAGAAAATCTGATCGCGCAAAATGTCGCGATCCAAATTCTTTTCTTTAATTTGACCGTTGAGCGGTACGTCGCGCACGGACTGATCGACGCTGTCGGCGTAGTAGTAAGTGCCGTTAATCAAAACAACGCTCGAGGGCTGACGACGACGATAGATCGGTTCGTCTTTCAGAACCGTTTTCATGTAGTCGAGCCATATGGGCAAAACCAAGCCGCCGCCCGTTTCGCTTGAGCCCAACGGGCGCATCTGATCGTAGCCCATCCAACCCACGGCCGTGAGTTTGCCGGCATAACCCGCAAACCAGGCGTCGTGTGCATTGTTGGTCGTGCCGGTCTTGCCGCCGATGTCGGAGCGCTTGAGTTCGCGGTAGGCGCGGGCTGCCGTGGCACCTCTGTCGGTAGCCACAGCGTTCAAAAGCGTATGCATGATAAAGGCGTTGCGATCGTCGATGGCGCGAATGCGTTCGTCGCCTGCCTTGGGATTTTTCACGCGCATGAGCACTTTGCCGTCACTGTCGGTGACGCGATCGATCAAATAAGGCTTGACGCGGTAGCCGCCGTTGGCAAAGATGGAAAATGCCGCCACCATTTCCCAGGGGGTAGTGGAGCCGGCACCCAAAGCCGTGGTGAGCTGCGCGGGCGTACGTGAGGGCAAGAAACCGAATTTGCTCACGTACTCTTGGGCATAACGCGCACCGATGGCTTGCATGACGCGAATGGAGACAAGGTTTTTGGATTTCTTCAAGCCCATGGCCAAGGACATCGGACCGTCAAAACGGTTGTCGTAATTGCGAGGTTCCCACAATTCGCCGCCGGTGTAGCGAGGATCGATAAAGATCGGGGCATCGTTGATGATGGTTGCGGCATTAAATCCCTTGTCCAACGCAGCCGAATAGATAAAGGGCTTAAAGGACGAGCCCGGCTGGCGCAGCGCTTGCGTCACGTGGTTAAACATGTTGAGATAAAAGTCAAAGCCGCCTACGAGCGCACGCACGGCGCCCGTTTCGAATTCCGCACTGATAAAACCTGCTTGAACTTCCGGGATTTGCGACAGAGTCCAGCCGTCTTTGACTGCCGAAACACGAATGATCGAGCCGGGCTTGAGTTGTTTGTCGCCGGCCTTGGCCGTGAGGAATTGACCGGCAAACTTGATGCTTGCGGCATCCAACGTCACTTCCTTGAGCTCTTTTCCGGATTGCATCACGGCTTTGAGTTCTTTGGCGGAAACGGCAGTCAAAACTGCCGGTTCCAGATTGGGAGAGTCGGCAGCCTTGCGCAAAGCGATACGAATATTGTCTTCGCGCGTTTCGGGATCGGAAATGTCGATCGTACCGCTCGGACCGCGATAGCGATACTTGCGGTCATAGGCAATCAAACGAGACCGCACGCTGTCCCAGGCGGCATCCTGATCCTTGTCGCGAATCGTCGTGTAGACGTTCAAGCCTCTGGTATAGGTTTCCTCTTTAAAGATATCGTAGACGAGCATACGGGCCATTTCGGCCGCATATTCCGCATGCACGTTTAACGATCCTTTTTGTTCGTTGGCTTTGGTTTGATGGGAGGCCACCAACGGCGCGGCAAGCTCGGCTTCATACGTCTGATTGTCGATGTAACCGAGTTGATGCATGCGACCCAAAACGTAGTTTTTGCGCATGGTGGCGCGACGCGGATTGATGATGGGGTTGTATGCCGAAGGTGCTACGGGTAAACCGGCAATGGTGGCGGCTTCACCGATCGTCAACTCGTTTAAGCTCTTACCGAAATAGGTTTGCGCGGCCGATGCAAAGCCGTAAGCACGCTGGCCCAAATAAATCTGGTTGAGATAAACCTCCAGAATCTGATCCTTGGTCAGGTTGCGCTCGATTTTGTAGGCCATGGCGATTTCATAGAGCTTGCGCGTATAAGTTCGCTCTGTGGACAAGAAGAAGTTTCTTGCCACCTGCATGGTGATGGTAGAGCCGCCCTGACCGCGGCGTCCGGTGAGGATGTTGGAGATGGCCGCACGTGCAATGCCGGCAAATTCAATGCCGGAGTGTTCGTAAAAACCGTTGTCTTCGGCAGCCAAGATGGCATATTTCACAAAACCGGGAATTTCGTTTAAGCGCACGAAAGCACGGCGCTCTTCGCCGAATTCGCCGATCAAGGTGCCGTCGGCGCTATAAACGCGCAAAGGTACCTTGGGTTTGTAATCGGTTAAGGAGTCGATGGCGGGCAGTTGTTGATATACCACCGAAAAAATAATCATGCCGATCGAGGCTGCACAGGCCAATCCTGCCGCTCCGAGACCTGCGGTCCAGCCGCAGATTTTGAGCCAGGGAATCGATCGTTTGCCGGTTGTCTTTTTGGTTGTTTTCACGCGTGTCGGTCAGGGAGCCGGGGGTTAAAACAAGAAAATACAAGCCCGACGCCCTTTTAGTGTCATTAAAAGGTTGGCAAATTATAAAAAAGGGGAAAGGAGAAAAATGTGCAGCGAAACAAAGCTTTTCAATTGCATTATCCGACGGACTACGTGCCACGGGCTGTAGTCTCGAGGGCGCGAGTGCTTTAAAGTTCGTTGTACGCCCAAAGCACAACAGTGCAAGGGCACATTTCTCTCTCCTCAAATTAGTGGTGTTTACGGCCAAGAAGCTTCAACTTCTTGGCCGCTTTTTTTTTCGTGCCAATGTCAGAGAACGCGACGCAAAAATGCGCGCGTACGCTCTTCCTTGGGATTGACCAAAACTTCCGAAGGTGCGCCTTGTTCGACGATCACGCCGCCGTCCATAAAGATGACGCGATCGGCCACTTCTTTGGCAAAGCCGATTTCGTGTGTGACCACGACCATCGTCATGCCTTCTTCGGCGAGACTTTTCATCACGCTCAGAACTTCGCCTACCAATTCCGGATCCAGAGCAGAAGTCGGTTCGTCAAACAAAATGGCCTTGGGTTCCATGGCCAGAGCGCGTGCAATGCCCACGCGCTGCTGTTGACCGCCCGAAAGGCGAACCGGATAGTCGTTGACCTTGGCTGAAAGTCCGACGCGCTCCAGCGCCTTTAAGGCGCGCTCTTTGGCGTCTTCCTTGGAACGACCGGAAACGACCATTTGGCCGAGCATCACGTTTTCCAGAACCGTCTTGTGCGGCCACAGGTTAAAGCGTTGGAAAACCATGCCGAGGTGTTCGCGCAGCTTGTTGATATTGGTGTGGCGATCGGTGACTTCGACACCGTCGACGGTAATCGTACCGTTGTCGGCCAATTCCAGCGCATTGATACAACGCAGCATCGTCGATTTGCCCGAGCCCGAGGGGCCCAAAACAACGACTTTTTCGCCGCGCTTGACGTCGATGTCGATGCCCTTGAGCACTTCCAAATCGCCGAAGTGCTTGTGAAGATTTCGCATGCTGATCATGGGGCGCTCGTTACTCATTTGTCGTCTCCCTTACCCAGACGTTGTTCCAGGCAACGAATGCCGTAAGCCAAGCCCAGAGTCAAAACCCAATAGATGACGCTAATGGTCAAGTACGGTTCCCAATAGCGTGCCGAGGCGCCTGCAACGGTGCGTGCGGCGTAGGCCAATTCCGTCAAGCCGATGGCAGAAACCAAAGAGGAGTCCTTCAAAATGGCAATGGCGTTGTTGCCCAAAGCCGGCAACATACGACGGAAAGCCTGCGGCAAAATGATGTGACGCATGCACTGCCAGTAGCTCATGCCCACGCTTCGTGCAGCTTCGCTTTGACCCTTGTCCAAGGACTGGATGCCGGCGCGAAACACTTCGCTCATGTAAGCGCCTGCATTTAACGAAATGGCCAGAAAGCCGGCAATCAACGCGCCGTAATTGCCGCGCAATTCTCGCGCCAATTGCCCGTCGATCAAAAGCCCGTCGACCGGATGAATAAAAATCGGCAAAACGGCAAAGTACATCAGGAAAATCTGCACAAACAAAGGTGTGCCGCGGAAAAAACTCACCCAAACGGTCACCGGCCAGCGCACGCCGTAATGCAACAGGCTCTTTAAGGGTTCGTGGCGAGCTTCGGCCATGCGAGCCATGCCGAGAAGCATACCGAGCATAACGCCGCAAACGACGCAACACACCGTCAAGACCAACGTGTACTCGATACCTTCCAAAAACAGCGGCCAGTACTCGCTTAAAACATCAAAACGAAATCCGAACATCGATCAGAAGTCCTACATACGAAAACCGTTACGCCCGGGAACCGGAGCGTAACGCAAAAAAGGAGGGCACAATCGGGAAGCAACGACCGTCGCTTCCCGGTATCGGCGCAAATTATTCGGGGATCGGAAGCTTGGGAACGGGGGTGTTTTCACCGAACCACTTGGCATAGATCTTGGCATAGGTGCCGTCGGCGATCACTTTCTTCAAGCCGGCGTTGACCTTGTCGAGAACTTCTTTGTTGCCCTTGCGCACGGCGATACCGAAATACTGATCCTTAAAGCTCGGATCGCGGGCCTGATTGAAGGCCTTGTCGGGGTTTTGCAATGCGTAGTAGGCAAATACGCCCACGTCGCCTACGGCAGCGTCCACGCCGCCGGCGGACAACTCTTCAAGTGCCAAGGGGGTGTTGTCAAAACGCTTGATGTTGCGGCTTGCCTTGCCGAAAGCTTCGCTACAGGCGATGTCGCCGGCCGAATTGGCCACCACGGCAACGTTTTTGCCCTTCAAGTCGGCAATGCTGTTGACCTTCAAATTCTTTTGCGTCAGGATCAACTGGTGTGCGGCAAAGTAGGGGTAGCTGAAATCGACGGCTTCTTGACGAGCAGGCGTAATCGTAATGCCGCTCATGATGATGTCGCGATCGCCGTTACGGACAGACTCGAAAATCACGCCCCAAAGCGTGTTGACGAATTCGACGTCAAAGCCCTGAGCCTGAGCGATAGCCTTCATCAAATCGATATCGAAACCCACGATTTCCTTGGACGGCGTTTGGAATTCAAACGGACGATAGGTTGCACCGGTACCCACCGTATAGGCAGGGGCGGCTAAAGCGGTCGTGCTTGTTGCCAAAGTAACGGCACCGGCAACCGCAAGGAGAATGTGTTTAAAGGACATGACAAAGCTCCGTAACGGAAAAAAGAAGTCAATGAAAAGACAAAAACGACGTCCGCAAAAAATCCCGACACAGGAGGGTGCATCGTCTTTATCTGTAAGTTTCTGTTTCAATTGCGTATTTTGCCGCACAAAAGCGCGTCTTGCCACTGTCAGGCAGGGTTTGTGCGGCAAAACACAAGATATGGATGCGTTCTTAACGATTTTTGCTATGGATGTAGGTGCCCATGCATTGGGCTTGCGACAAAACGTGTCCGCTCATGGCATTTTCGACTTCGGCACGGCGAAAAGCATCCTTCAAAGAGAGCGTCGTATCCAAGGCAAAAAGCTTGAAGTAGTAGCGGTGACGTCCGATCGGAGGCAAAGGTCCCGACCAACCGACGACGTCGCAGTCGTTGACGCCGGCAAGAGCGGCGCCCGGCAACGTTTTGACACCGGTCTCAAGCCCTTTGCAGTCGGCAGGCAAATTGACAACGAGCCAATGCAGCCAAATGCGCTTGGGCGCAGCCGGATCGGGTGCGTCGGGATCATCGGAAATCAACACCAAAGATTGCGTGCCTTCGGGGATGTCTTCAAAGACCAAACCCGGAGACAAATCTTCGGCTTCTTGGGTAAAGCGCACGGGCATCTCGCCGCCGTCGACAAAATCGGGACTGTAAATTCGCATAAAGCCTCCCAAACAAAAGAAAGGGTGATGAACTTATTTTAGGGCTTGTCGTCGGGTTCGGCGACATCGACTTCTTTGTGGCCGATGCGACGGAAGTTTTCAAAGTCAAAAAGATTTTTGTCGGCCAGTTGGCTTGCGGCCACACGCGTCGTGCTCATAAAAAGATTGTAGATGCGGCTGTCGTACTCTTTGTCCCAACGTGCCATCATGGCCTTGATTTCTTTTCTTTGCAGGTTTTCGCCGGCACTGCACAAGTCTTTGGGGAAAAGCGGATATTCGCAAATTTCGGCCCACTTGGCCATTTCGTATTCGCGCAGATAAATCAGCGGGCGAATGACGATGTTTTTATGGTCGTCGCTTCTGAGAATCGGGGGCATGGCTTTGATGCCGCCGCCGTAGAACATGTTTAAAAGAAGTGTGGAAACCACATCGTCCATCTGATGGCCGAGGGCGATTTTGTTGCAGCCGAGTTCGCCGGCAACACGATAGACGATGCCGCGTCTTAAGCGAGCGCAAAGCGAGCAGACGTTGCGACCCGACGGAATCAGCTCCTGCACGATCGAGTAGGTGTCCTGATATTCGATATGGTAGGGCACTCCCTTGGTTTTGAGCCATTCTTCAAGCTTTTCAGTCGGAGCATTCGGAATGCCTTGCGCGACATGCATGGCGACGATACTGAAAGAAATCGGAGCACGTTTCTGCAAGCGAGCCAAAGCGTCGAGCAGTACGTAACTGTCTTTGCCCCCGCTCATACAGACCATGATTTTGTCGCCGTCTTCGATCATTTTATAGTCGAGAATGGCTTTGGAAACCAGACGAACGATGCGCTTTTCGAGTTTGCGCATGGACACCGAGGCCGGTACATGACGGCCGGGGGCGATTTCGATAAATTTGACAGCTTGCTCGCGGCTTTTGGCCATTTTTTCTTGAGCGATTTCGGATAGTACGGCGGGCATGACGGACCTTTATCGAGCGTTGGGGGTGAATTTGAATGTTTCGACGGCAGCGGCGGCACCGCCGGAAAGCGCTTTTGTTTTTTTTGTCAAAATGCGCACGGCGCAAACATTGTCGTCGGCAAAAAGCGCTTGAAAAAGCGCCTCGTGAATTTCTTCTTGCAAACCGATGTGTCCGGACTTTGCAATGGCGTCAACGGCTTTGACAACAGTTGTATAGTCCCAATAGTTTTGGGCTTCGTCGGTCAGGGGAACCCAAACATCGACGGTGAAAATCACGGGCTGCGTATGACCTTTTTCTTCGTCATACACTCCGATATGCA
>JAUNOJ010000265.1 GCA_030531135.1 Sutterellaceae bacterium
AGCGTGCAATGCGAATCTGCTCACCCACGAGTTGCAACTTCGCGGCAAGCTTTCTGGGCAATAACGTTGAGCGGGTCGATTTAGCCATGAATGATCAATAAGGAATACGTTAATTTGTTTAATGTTTATTTTATTAATCATTAAGAAAATTGCCACCCATAGAACTTGAGATTTCGGTCTCTCTACCCACGAGTCCCCTTTCAGAAAAGAAAACACCTCCTCGCTCAAACGCAAACGAGAAGGTGTCTTTCGAGAGGGGTGAGATTGTTAGAACCTCCAGCTCACGCGTGCATTGACACTCTGAGCGCTATAGTCGGACCCCCAACGCTGCGAGCCATAAACACTCATGGTCATGTTGTCCTTACCAAATCCGACACCCACGGTAGCTGTCGTCAAGAAGTCGCTCACTTCGTCTTTGGCGCTGTAGCGATGGTCAAGATAGCTAAATGAGGTTTCAAATCCGTTGTCGGTAAAGTATGTGCCTGCAATAGACACTGTCGGAGCGATATCAAAGCCCGCGACTTCAAACTTCCCTTTCCAATGCGCTTCAAGTGTGGCAACGCCCGTTTCCAGAGTTTCGTCATCGTACCGAACCGAGCCAGTGCCAAGCGTCGTGCTTGTGAAACCGTCTTGCTTCAAATGCAACCAACCGAAAGCAACACCGGCGCCGATCAAATGATCGTCGGCAATCGGCCATTCGATACCGGCATTGACTTCGGCGTACCAGTAGTCGGAGTCAGCTCCGGCCTTGTCTCGTCCCAAGTTATCCACGAGTTGCCAGTCGGTGTCGTCAAATCCGTAGTCAAAGCGAGCACCGACATGCGTTATTTCACCAAATTGACGTTTGAGAGCCAAACCGAGCCCGACCTTGGTGGACGAACCGGATGCCGCATTGCTATCGGCTGTCAAGTTTTCGTGCGCCACAGCAAAGTACCCCGAAGCATTCCAATCTTTAGTTTCACCCCAAGTCACGGCACCCTGCAAAACGGCACCGCCACCTTTGGCTTCATACCCATTTCGACTGTCGGTATCGGCATTCACATACCATGGCATCGCCTGCCAATGCCAACCTTCTGCCTTAGCAAAGTCGGTTTGCGCTGTCAGGCCGCGCAATGTCATCAATGCGTTGACGTTGGAGCCCATGGCCATAGAACGCACATCCGTTCCCAAAGCTTTTTCGGGATGCACGTCAAAGGTAACGGAAATATTGTTGAACCCCTGTGAAGTATCGGAACTGACGCTCAACATCCGAGAGCCCGTACGAATCGTGTCGAATTGACCGGTGATATTGGGCGTATCCGTCATCGGGTTGCCATTGGCATCGTATTGAGCCACCATGGTTCCGAGGCTGACGGGATTGTCGAGGTCACTCGCCTTGCCCGGCACCAAAATCAACGAAGCCCCTTCTTTGAAAGACAGACCTCCTGTTGCATTTTCAGCCATCCGAATGGCAAAAGGCGTTATGTGGTTGCCTTTTTCGTTTTCCTGCATACCCAGATGAAGGAGCCAATCTCCGACTTCGACTTGACCGGCATCTTCGATTTCGGCGTAGAGCTGATGAACAAAGTTGCCTTGAGCTTTTGTCAAATCGATCGTGCCCAAATTGGTCATGCTGATGATGTCGTTATTTTGTGCGACGGCAGCCATACCGACAGCTGTGAACTCTTTGGAAGCTGCAATGCGAATCGTGCCGGTATTGATCAAATCTACATGGATTGGGTCGACAATTTCGACCAAATCTCCGCAGTCCAAACAACTGTCGTTGATACGAGCAATCTCGCCTTCAGGATTTTCTTCAGGGGCTTCGGGGTTTTCTTCAGGAACTTCCGGTTTGAGATCAAGCGTTGTGGCGTACATCCCTGCGGCCAAAGCATTCCCGGACATATGCGTTTCGGCCGTGATGTTCGACTCGTCACGTGTAACGTCCAATGTGACGTTCGAATTCCCGGTTTTGGACATGTGTATATCAGACTGAACGGATCCCCAGTTGATTTCCTTATGCGTTTCATCGGTGCGAGTAATGAAAGCACCGATGTCAATCGTGCCGGAATTGACGGCAGAAGCATGCCCCAAAAAACTACCTACAGCTTGCATACCGACTGCTTGTATTTGAGCATCCACTCTTGCAACGGATCGAACTTCCGGAGTCAAATCCCAGTCGCAAAGATTTTTATCTCCCAACGTGGCATCCAACTCTTCTTGAGTTGGCGCAACGTTATCGGTATCAAAATCCCAAACAGAAGTCGCGCTTAACTTCGCATCAAAGGACACGTCTACAGCAATCGTTCCGGCGTTGGCAGCTTCCCCTTGCAGAGTCAACATTCCGATTTGGAAAATTTTGACATTATGCAGTCCGGAAGCAATGGCGCTTGGCACAATGGCTGCCGGGTTTCCGGGACGTTCGACGACATACATCCAATTTTTACCGTTAATCTCACTCATGTTGGGCAAGCGTAACTTAACCCCGGCATTGGCCTCGATAGAAACCGATTGCTGTTCGGACAAATGAATATCACCCGTATTGACCAAAGACGAGAACTGTGCAGACATACCGACCTTAGCAATATCGGTATTTGGCGTCATACCTTCAATATGTTGTATGGCAATTAAGGCCCTGATAGCGGGCACAGGCGGTGACAGGTCATCGAGCCAAATATCAAGTTCGTCGTAAGTTGCCTCATCGTTAGGATCCGTAAAGTCGATAAAGGCATTGAATTCATAATGGTTGGAATCGGACGCAT
Source organism: Sutterellaceae bacterium (assembly GCA_030531135.1). Lineage (GTDB taxonomy): Bacteria > Pseudomonadota > Gammaproteobacteria > Burkholderiales > Burkholderiaceae_F > Duodenibacillus. The sequence goes on from JAUNOJ010000265.1 coordinate 2,742, forward strand.
GACTCGCCATCACCCCTGAAACTGCCAAAGCAACCGTAGCCAATTTCAAACAAACACCAAGTTTACAGGTCATCATCATCTCCTCCTAGAGGCATCAATGTGACCACGCTACCACACAA
>JAUNOJ010000266.1 GCA_030531135.1 Sutterellaceae bacterium
CACGGTGGTGTGAAGACTCTGGTAGCCGTTAGCCTTCGGAATGGCAATAAAGTCTTTGAAACGATTGTGAACGGGCTTATAGAGCTGATGCAAAGCGCAAAGCGTCAAGTAACATTCTTCACGCGTGCGCACAATGACTCTGAAGCCGTAGATATCCAAAACGTCGGAAAACGATGCGTGCGTATCGCGCATACGGTTGTAGATACCGTAAATGGTCTTGTCACGGCCTTGCACCTGAGCAACGATATGGCATTTCGGTAATGCCTGACGCGTTTCACGCAAAATTCGCTCAAGCACAGCTCGGCGATTGCCGCGTGTTAACAAAACGTTTTCGCGCAAGATTTGATAGCGCCTCGGGTAGTGATTCATAAAGGAGAGTTCTTGCAACTCTCTGAACACCTGATTTAAACCGAGGTGATGTGCGATCGGCACATAGATCTCAAGCGTTTCTTTGGCGATGCGGCGACGCTTTTCCGGACGCATCACACCCAAGGTTCTCAAGTTGTGCAAACGGTCGGCAAGTTTCACCAAGATCACGCGAACGTCGCGACTCATGGCCAAAAGCATCTTTCTAAAGCTCTCGGCCTGAGCGATTTCATTCGACGAGAAACGCAACTTATCGAGCTTGCTGACGCCGTCGACGAGCTCCGTGACTTCAGCGCCGAAACGCTCCGCCATTTCGATCTTGGCAATCTGCGTGTCTTCCAACACGTCATGCATCAAACCGGCGCAGACGGTCGTGGCGTCCAAATGCCATTCGGCCAAGATGTTGGCAACGGCAAGCGGGTGCGTGATGTAGGGTTCTCCGGACTTTCTGAACTGTCCCAAGTGCGCTTCGTCAGCATACATAAACGCTTGACGAATACGATCGACGTCGGCGCGCGACAGATATTGACTGCAACGATCAAGCAGTTCGGACGAAGTAACAATTTCTTTGGTTTCTTGAACCGGAGAGTAAAGCGGGAGGTCGGCATCGACCCCGACAATGGAGTCGGCGCGTGCATCCAGATACGCGGCATCGTAGTCGTCTTCGTCCGAGTGTGTGGTTTCAGGGACCTGAGGACGCGGAATTTGCGGTAGCGTACTCAGAGATGCGGTATGTGGAGCAGTAAATAACATAACAAAATATCCGGAATCAAAAACGCAAAACGTCGCTCAAACTTCTTCGACAAGCTCGGGCGACGTTCGTTTTGTTGCGACAAGGCAAAGAGGCGAGAACCTCGTTGATGCGCGTACTGAAAAAATTAATGTACGCGTTCCAACATTTCGCGACCGATGCTGCCTTGTGCGATTTCACGCAAGGCGATCACGGTGGGCTTGTCCTTGGCGTCAACCTTGGGCGTGTGGCCCTGGCTCAAAAGGCGTGCGCGATATGCGGCGCACAGAACCATTTCAAAGCGGTTGGGGATCTTCTTTAAAGAATCTTCAACAGTAATACGTGCCATTTTTCTTTATCTCTTGAGGGTGAGTTTTTGAGTCGTTCCAAAATTTAGACGGGAACACCCAAAGCAATAAACTGATCGCGGAAGCGAACGGCCTGCTGGCTATAGGTCAGGCGCGAAGCAGTCACAATAGAACACAACTGCTTTAAAGCAGTCTCAAAGTTATCGTTGATTATAACGAACTCGAACTCGGGGGCGTGTGCAATTTCGGCGCCGGCACCGAGCAAACGACGCGTAATGGTGGCTTCGCTATCCGTTCCGCGCTTATGCAATCGTGCTTCGAGTGCGTCAATGGAAGGCGGCAAAATGAAAATGCCGACCGTTCCTTCAAACTTTTCACGAACCTGACGAGCACCTTGCCAATCGATTTCAAGCAACACGTCTTTGCCTGCCGCCATCTGTTGTTCGATCCAGATGCGGCTGGTGCCGTAGTAGTTGCCGTGAACCAGCGCCGACTCCAAAAACTCGCCGCGCTCTTTACGTTCTTCAAATTCGTTCACCGAAATGAAGTGGTATTCGCGACCGTTGACTTCGCCGGGACGCGGCTCGCGCGTGGTGTGCGAAATCGAAAGCTGAATGGCGTTGTCTTGCGCAAGTAGAGCGTTGACAAGAGAACTTTTTCCTGCGCCCGAAGGTGCCGTAACCATAAAAAGACGACCGGCATGTTTGGCCGGCGAGTGAGCAGTGACCGATTGCATGAAATATCGTCCTTAGTCGTGAGAGCGAAATTTTAGCATTTTCAAAATACGTAGGGCAGCATAGATCTGCTCAATTGCGTGTTTTGTTTATGGTGTAAATTGAATGCAAAAAAGAGCCCACTGTATCTCGGAAACAGTGGGCGCGTGAGGGCAAGAATGGAAATCTTGCCGCTAAATTCGTGGAGAGAGCTCTGTGCTGTTGCTAATTCGCTTTAGAAGCGATGACTGATGCCCGATACCAATTGGAAACGAGTACCTTTATTTTCTGTAAAGTTGTACATACCGGTTCCTCGTGCATAGCTTGATTCGATGTACAACGAGGAGCGCTTACTTAAGTCGTAGCGGTATTTGGCAGATGCAACCCAACGATAGCCGCTCGTATCTCGGCCTTCCCCAATGGGTGCCTCACCGGACCACTTTGCATGCACGCCTTTTAATGCTCCGTAAATTTTTCCTCCCAGTGCAGGGATATTTGCGCCGATCATGATTGCATCTGTGTCAAAACCGCTCTCACTGATTTTTGCAGTGTTAATTCCCATTTGTGCAGCAGTAAATTGCCCGTTGGCCCCACCGACGACGCGACTATCCCAGACATGCTGGTAAGCAAAATAGACCCTTGCAGCTCCAAGAGCTTTCGTAACACTGGCCATAATGTTATGGGAGATGCGAGCGTTTGAAGGCGCAATAGAACTGGACTCGGTTTTC
>JAUNOJ010000267.1 GCA_030531135.1 Sutterellaceae bacterium
TAACGAAATTTGGATATAAAAAATCGAGCCCCGTCGGTCATTCCTTCGGGGCTCTGATCTTTGGTGCGTTGGCGAATTACTTGCCGCGCATCATGTCAAAGAATTCGGCATTGGACTTGGTATTGCGAATCTTGTCCAACAGGAATTCCATCGCTTCGACTTCGTCCATATCAAACAAGAGCTTACGCAAGACCCAAACCTTCTGCAGCATGTCGGGCTTGATCAACAAGTCTTCGCGACGGGTGCCCGAACGATTGATGTTGATGGCAGGATAAACGCGCTTTTCGGCCAAGCGGCGTTCAAGCACGATTTCGGAGTTGCCCGTACCCTTGAATTCTTCAAAGATCACGTCGTCCATGCGGCTGCCGGTGTCGACCAAAGCGGTACCGAGAATCGTCAAAGAGCCGCCTTCTTCGATGTTGCGAGCCGCGCCGAAGAAGCGCTTGGGGCGCTGCAGGGCGTTGGCGTCCACACCACCCGTTAAGACCTTGCCGGAACTCGGCACCACCGTGTTGTAGGCGCGAGCCAAACGGGTGATGGAGTCCAAAAGAATCACGACGTCCTTTTTGCTTTCAGCAAGGCGCTTAGCCTTTTCGATCACCATTTCGGCGACCTGCACGTGACGCGTCGCGGGTTCGTCAAAGGTGGAAGCAATCACTTCGCCCTTAACCGACCTTTGCATTTCGGTCACTTCTTCCGGACGTTCGTCGATGAGCAAAACCATCAGAATCACGTCGGGGTGATTCGTCGTAATGGCATGGGCAATGGACTGCATCAAAACGGTCTTACCGGACTTAGGACTTGCCACAATCAAGCCACGCTGGCCCTTACCGATGGGAGCGATGATGTCGATCAATCGGCCCGTGTTGTTTTCTTCACCGCGCATGTTGCGTTCAAGCTTTAAGGGCTCGGTGGGGAACAAGGGCGTCAAGTTTTCAAAGAGAATGCGATGCTTTTGGCTTTCGGGGGCCTGACCGTTGACGGTGTCGACCTTAACCAAAGCAAAGTAGCGCTCGTTATCCTTGGGCGTTCTCACTTCGCCTTCGATGGAGTCGCCCGTGTGAAGATTAAAGCGGCGAATCTGAGAGGGAGAAATATAGATGTCGTCGGTGCTGGCCAAATAGCTCGTATCGGGGCTGCGCAAGAAACCGAAACCGTCGGGGAGCACTTCAAGGGTGCCGTCGCCGTAAATCTGTTCGCCTTTCTTGGCGCGCTTTTTGAGGATGGCGAACATGAGTTCCTGTTTGCGCATACGTTGCGCATTATCGATCTCAAGTTCGGTCGCCATGTCCAACAACTGGCTGATGTGGAGGGTTTTGAGTTCGGACAGATGCATAGTGTCGAAAGAATCCGAAAGAAATAAAAATCGTCAGGGTTTGCGCGGTTTGCCTGCTTCTAAGAAGGTCGCACGCCGGACATGGGCGTTGACGGACACAATTGTGGTGCTTCGATAAAGACAACCGCAAACAAGGTGTTGTGGGATTAGGTGTCGGAGAAACTCAAAATTCTTTTGAGACCGACGCAGAAAAACAGCGAAGAAATCAGAGAAAACGCTCTCAAACGTTGTCGAGAAATGTTTTCGGCTCGTGCATTGTAGCAACGAGCCGAAAAAAAGTGTTGGGGTCGGGTGCGAAAAATTAGAGGTACTGGTCGATGAAGGCCATCAATTCGCTCTTACCCATGGCGCCGGTGTGCTGACCCACGATTTCGCCGTTCTTGTAAACGAGAATCGTCGGGATGCCGCGGATGTTGTTTTCCGTGGCAACGGCGTTGTTTTCATCAACGTTGTACTTGCAGATCACGGCCTTGCCTGCGTATTCTTCGGCAGCCTTTTCCAAAGAGGGGGCCAACATGCGGCACGGACCGCACCACGGAGCCCAGAAGTCGACGAAGACGGGAAGATCGGCCACAGCCTTCACATCGGTGGCAAAGGAGGCGTCGGTAACGTTAACGATGTTTTCGCTCATGATTTTTTCCTTTAATGCTCTTTCTTATAGAGCCTGCAATACGAGAAATTCTTGCGGAACGTCTTGTTCCTGTGGCACGAAATATAACAAAAACGCAGGGTTTGCGTGGACTTGAAAGTTTTACAGTGTGTGAACGTCTGTCAGAAAAGTGTATTTCGCAACAGGTCTTACAGAACTCGAAACAATTCTTTTGCCCCGAAATACAGACCTGAATCGAATCGGGCGAGTAAAATACGCTAACTTTTGCGCCCGTTTCTCGGCGGGTGCTTTGAAAAAACTATCTATGGATTCAATAGGGAGAATCTTGGCCATGCGTCACTTTTTGAAGTTTGCAGACTTTACCCGCGACGAACTCAACCACATGTTAAAGCGCGCTTTGTGGATCAAAGCCCAGCAAAAGGCCGGTACGCCTTACACGCCCTTTACCGGCAAAGTGCTCTTGATGATCTTTGAAAAGGCAAGCACCCGCACCCGCGTTTCCTTTGAAACGGGTTTCTATCAGATGGGCGGCAACGTGATTCATCTCTCTAGCCAAGGCTCTCAGTTGGGCCGTTCCGAATCCATCGAAGACACGGCACGCGTCGTGACGCGCATGGTCGACTTGGTGATGATTCGCACGTTCGGTCAAGACCGCATTCAGGCTTTTGCAGACAACAGCAAGGTGCCGGTCATCAATGGGCTTACCGACGAATACCACCCCGTTCAGATCATGACCGACATCATGACCTTTATGGAACACAAAGGCTCGATCGAAGGCAAGACCGTGTGCTGGGTGGGCGACGCCAACAACATGAGTTACTCGTGGTTGGAAGCCGCCAAGATTTTGGGTTTCCACATCAATTTGGCGATCCCCGAAGGCTATGACCTTGAC
>JAUNOJ010000016.1 GCA_030531135.1 Sutterellaceae bacterium
TAAATCAAAGGGGAGTTTGAGGTTTTGCTAGGGATAAAGTCAGCCCAGTTCACGTCACTCGGGAAAACCTTAACTTTGATCAAAAAAGCCGTAAAAACAAATGAGTTTTTGAATTTTTATTTCATCCTCATTTAAAGGCGCCGTGACAAAATGAATACAACCGAAAGCCGCGCGGCCGGACATATGTCATTGTCCCGGAAAAGATCTCCGAAAAAGGCTCGACGCGATCAACACTCAACACATGAAAAAAGGATAAAAAAATGAACCAAACGACCAAATACGGTTTGATTTTCTTGGGCGGTCTTGTTGTCGGCGCTTTGGGTGCCGTTGCCGTGTCTCGCGGTAAGCTCAACGTCAAGCCCTTGGCCAGCGAATTGCTTTCCGGCGGTATGGAATTGCGTGACAAGATCATGAGCGGCGTCGAAGGCGTCAAGGAAGACTTGGAAGACGTCGTGGCCGAAGCTCAGGTCAAGGCTGCCGAACGCCGCCAGGCCAAGGAAGTTGCCGAAGCTGCCGAAACGGCTAAAGAAGCTGCTCCCGCCGCTTAATTTTTCTCTTCGAAAGTTTTCGAATTTTCTGCCGCCGCTTGGGCTTTTTTGAAAGTTCGAGCGGCGTGTTGTCGTATCACACGGATAACGAACACCATGCAGTTTCAACTGATTCATGAAGTCGGCAATCGCCAACGCTGGAAAACGACATCGACTTTGTCGGATGCCAGCGCCGCGCTCATTGCCGACGATATTTCCGCCATCGACGGTATCGAAGGCGTCAAGGTCAATCCGCGCACGGGTTCCGTGACGGTGACTTTTGCTTGCGTCTCGGCTAAAAAAGCGCTCGTCGACTATTTGGCCGGACTCGAAGTGCGTCCGCCCATTATGCGCGACGAACGCAAAGCACTGCTCTGTCAGGCTCGTAAGGCGCCTGTGGCGATTTGCCGTTTGCCTGCCGGAGTCGATACCGTTGCTCGCATTTGGACGAATGCTTTCGAATCCATGCCGCTGATTCGCATGGTGGGAGCTCCCATCAAGGCATTGTTTACCGGTGCCGGTCGCATGATGCGTGCGGCCAAAGACGACGGTGCGTTGGACTTTTCACCCCTGGTCAATTGGTTTTGCGTCAGACCCTTCATGCCGTTGATGGTTAACGTCGTCAACGCCGTTTTGGGTTCGATTCCTTACTTGATCAAGGGTGTGGCCGAACTGCGTCACGGCAAACTTACGGTCGAAGTTTTGGATGCCGCCGCCATCGGCGTCTCGCTTTTGTTGCGCGACTTCAGAACCGCCGGTCTCGTGGTGCTGCTGTTGGGCTTGGGCGAATTGCTCGAAAGCTATACCCGTAAGAAGTCCTTGGACAGTCTTGCCGATCAGTTGGCTTTGAAGATCGATACGGTGTGGGTGCGTCGCGGCGATGCCGTCGTGGAATGCGCTTTGAAAGACATTGCCGATGATGACATCATTGTCGTGCGTGCCGGCAGCACCATCCCGGTCGATGGCAAGGTGGTGGCGGGCGAAGCCGCCGTCAACCAAGCCACGATGACGGGCGAGGCGCTCGCAGTGCACCGTTGCGAAGGCGGTGTGGTTTTCGCCGGTACCGTGGTCGAAGACGGTGAAATCGACATCATGCCGACGCAAAAGGGCGGCGAAACGCGCTTGAGCAAAATCATCGAATTCATCGAAACGAGCGAACAGAGCAAGGCCGGCATTCAGGGTAAGGCAGAACGTTTGGCCGATGCCATCGTGCCGTACAACTTTGCTTTGGCAGGTTTGGTGTACTTGTTTACGCGCAACCTGACGCGCACGGCTGCCGTGTTGTTGGTCGACTATTCGTGTGCTTTGCGTTTGGCAACGCCTTTGGCCATTTTGACTTCGATGAAAGAAGGCATCAAAAACGGCATGCTCGTCAAGGGCGGTCGTTACTTGGAAGCCTTGGCCGAGGTCGATACTATCGTCTTTGACAAGACCGGGACGCTTACGCGCTCCAATCCGGAACTTTCCGACGTGGTTTCGCTCGACTCTGAATATAGCGACGACGATCTCTTGAGTTTGGCCGCTTGCTTGGAAGAGCACTTCCCGCATCCGGTGTCGCGTGCCGTGGTTGCGGCTGCCGAACAAAAGGGTTTGGATCACTTTAACGAAGAGCACGACGCCGAAATCAAGTATGTGGTGGCGCACGGCATTTGCTCGAGCGTGGACGGCAAGAAGGTCGTCATCGGCTCTCGCCACTTCATCGCCGACGACGAAGGCGTGGATTGCTCTGCTGCAGTGCCCCATGTCGAACGTTTGGCCAAGGAAGGCAAGTCCATTCTTTACATGGCTTGCGGTTCTCGCTTAATCGGCATTTTGGGCATCATCGATCCGTTGCGCGAAGAAGCTGCCGACGTAATCGCTCAGTTGAAAGATCGCGGTATCAAGCGCGTTGTGATGCTCACGGGCGACGACGAAAAGACGGCTGCTGCTGTTGCGGCACGCTTGGGCTTGACCGAATACCGCGCACAGGTTCTGCCGACCGATAAGGCTATGTATGTGCAGCAGTTGAAGGATCAGGGCTGCAAGGTCCTGATGATCGGCGATGGCATCAACGACAGCCCGGCATTGTCTGTGGCCGACGTGGGTGCAACGTTGCGCGAAGGCAGCGCCATCGCCCAGGAAGTGGCCGACGTGGTTTTGACGCGCAACAGTTTGAACGAATTGCCTAAGGCCATCGATTTGGGACGAGCGACGATGTCGCGCATTCACCAGAACTTTACGGTGTCGGTGGGCTTGAATTCCGTCTTTATGGGCGGCGGGCTTTTCGGCTTCATTCAGCCGGCTTTGGGTGCCGTACTGCACAATCTGACGACCATCGGCGTTTGCTTAAATGCCATGCGCTCGCCTTTGGACCATCAGTTGCGCATGCACGATGTTGTCGACGGACTCAAATCGGCATTTTTGTCCGAACCCGAACAAACCAATGCGCTGTTGCCCCACGAAACCGCTGAGGAGGTTCAATAAATGACGCAAAGTTCGATTGATCGTTATGTGACGAGTCTTGTCAACGGTCGCGCTCGCGTGCGCCATCCGGCTCTTGTCGGTTTGGATGACGAAACGGTCGAAACCTTAAAGCAGGCTGCAATGGGCGTAGAGGGCGTTTTGGACGTGGCCGTCAATCCGCGCGTGGGTAGCCTTTTGGTGATCTGGGATCCCGAAGTCGCCACGGTCGAAGACTTAAAGGGCGCTTTGGAATTCGGTCTTGCCATGCTCGGTATGGATGAAGTCTGCGAAGACGCACCCGAAAAAGGTTGCGCTTGCGAAAAGCCGTGCGCATGCAAGTTGACGGCCAAGAGCTTGGAAATGGCGGTTGCGCCTGTGGCCAAGCTTGCCGATGTCGCTCTGGATCAGGCGGCCAAGGTTGTGGCGCCCAATGTCAAGAACGTGCGCCGCGCTCGCCGCATCACGCAAAATCGCTTGATGTTGGCCGCAGGCACTGCATCCGTTGCTTCTTTGGCTTTCAAAATGCAGTGGCACGCTACTTTGGGTTGGGTCTTTGTCGCCTTTATGGCAGCGCACCTTTATCAGCACCGTCGCGTGCTCTAAGAGGAGATTTCTGCGGTGAGTGAAAATTCCAAGGGGACGATTGCCGGCATTTTGGGTGCGGGCATCAAAAGTGTGACGCTTTTTATTTTGGTGTGCGCAGCGATTGCGCTTGCCGGGATTGCTCTTGGAATCGTCTTTGCCGCAGGCGCTCTTTTGCTTCTCCTTTTGATTTTTGCCTTGATTGTCAATCCGGGCGAAGTCAAAACATTGGTGAAAGTCTTGGGAGACAAGATTTCCGATTTGATTTCCCGTCTTGAAGCGCTCGTTGCCTCTATGAAAGAGATCATTGAAGAAATCAGTTCGGTTGCACGTGCCGCTTCCGGTATGGCGTCCGAAGCTCAACAAGGGCAAGGGCAAGCGCCGCAGGAAGCGACTCCGGCCGATGTGTCGACGCAGGAGGCGATAGAAGCTCCGAGTCAAGAAAAGCCGCAAAAACCGGCTTAACGACAAGGCCGAAAATCATCGACGGCAAAGTTCGCAAAAAAGGGCGGCTTTGCCGTTTTTTCATGTCTCCGCGTTTTGCGTAGCACACCCACAAGCAAATAATTTTGAAATCTCCGGAAAGCCCGGTGTTTACAGGCCTTAAGACGATTTTTCTCGGTGTGAAACGTCAAAATAACGACCGTCGCCTGATATACGAGTAGCACATTGCCAAAACTGCGAAGAACCCAAGCTCAGCGGGCTTTCATCGACGTTTTGATGCGGGCGTAGTGTCAAAGAAAACGGCAACGGACATTTTTGTGTCTCGTTGCCGTTTTCAGTTGGCTCGAAGGACTTAGCCGCCGTAAGGCTGCCACTTACCACGGTTTTGACGCAGGTAGTCTTGCGCTTTATATTCCAAGACTTGTGCCTGACCGTTTTCGCTCACCAGATGCGTTTGCGGCAGGTCTTTCAAGAGTTCCTGCATCGGAACGGCACCGGTCGTCTTCGAGAAGAAGTTCGTGTCGATCACGCGCCCGATCAAGGTGCTCATTGCCAAGTAACTGGTGTGATCCGGTACATGCATCTGCCCCTTAGGCAAGTCTTTCAGTCCGAAGAACTTCACCAAGACCGGCACTTGTGTGATGCGCGTGCTCGGAATGTCGCGCAGACGCGGCGCTTGGACACGATCGCCTCGGACGGCGGCACCGTGCTCGGGAACCACCACCAACATCACCTTGCGGTTGGTGCGTTCCAATTCGTTCATGAAGGTGTTGAGATTATCCAAGAACGTCTTGGCACGGGGTTCAAACGATTCCCAGCGGCTGTGGCGTGGCAGACGGTTGCCGTCGTGCAGCGCAATAAAGTTCATCAGCGACACGGAGCGCTTGTCTTTGGCGCGCGTGACCACGCGCTGCCAGTGGCGTAAAACCGAGAGCGTGTCGGCGATTTCTTCATTGTTAAAGGACATGTACTTCAGGGGGTACTGACGACGCTCAAACGGAGCCGTCAAACCGGCTTGCGTTCTCAAGTTGTTGAGATAGTTGTCGTACATGCCGCTATGGTCCATAAACAAATGTTGCTTAAAACCCAGGGTATCCAATCGATTCATGATTTCGCAGTCCGGACGACGGCTGTCGTAAAGCCCGTCGTGAGAGGGCTGACCGCATGCGCCTTTCAGCAATCGCAATGTGGCGGGGCCCGAATAACTCGTGGCCGAATTAAATGCGTCAAAGCGAATGTTAAAGCGAGACAATGCACGGTGATTTTGAAGATTGGCCGCTTCCAAGTCGTCGTTGGAAAGAGAGCAAACATTCATGATCACGATGTCAAACGGCGTGTCTTTTTCCGAAATGCCGCTCGGAAGCTGTGCAATGCGATCTTTTTCGTAAGCCAAGAACGTGTTGTACCAATTTTCGACTTCTTCTTCCGTGACCGTTTGACCGTTCCCGACAGGCATCGTATCAACAGGCTGAGCCATCATGGCAGCCATATCTGTCGGGGTTTGTGCCGTTACCAACGGGGTTGCGGGGCGCATCGGCGCCGAAATAAACAAAGGTTGGACAAACAGGAAAATGAGCCAACAGCCCGTGACAGCCGAAATGCGCACAAAATCGCGCAAGACGTAATAGGCAAGAATGACACCGACGCCGGCGGCAACCATCTTGGGATTGATAAAGTCCCAAGCCAGTTGTACGACGTAGTTCACCGAAAAGCCGGCAATACCCGAAGTATTGGCCAGAATGCTTTGCGGGCCCGGCAGCCAACTCTCCGACCAGGCAAGCGAGACGGCCAAGCCGACGGCAATGAGTTGTCGTAAGACATTGACCCATTTGCCGGCAATCGGAAAGAGCACAAAGAGAAACAATAGGGCATTGAGTCCCAAATCCAGGCGCAAATAGCCGGTGGCGGCCAATAGGAACTTGCAGATGAAGTAAACGTTCCAAAGCCCCAAGCCGAAATGGGGCTTGATGGCCGCGTGCTTAAGCGTATTGAAAGCATCGGTCACGGTTGGGCTCCTTGGTCGACAGCGGTTTCAGACGCAGGACTTTCTGTGGGGGCGGGCTCGCTTGCAACGGGTTCCGGCTGCGGTTGAGCCTGCGCTTCTTCGGTCTGCGTTTGTTCTGGCGCCGAAGGCTTTTGCTGTTCGACAACAGGCGTTACGGGGGCGACGGTCTTTTCGGCTTCGGGTTTCACGGCGGTTTTAACCGGTGTAGCCGCATATTGAAACGCTGCGCGAGACACTTGCAAGAAACCGTCGGCGTCAAAGCGATAAAGCCCCTGATCGAACCCGGCACCGTAAAGCATTAAAACGTTGCGATAGTAGTTTTCGCCGATGATCGGTTCATTGGCAATGAGCGTGCGAATCCATGCGGCGGTTTTGCTCTTTTGAATCATGGGCAAAACACAGGCGGCAAAACCCGCGTTGCCTGCACGGTTGCCTTGGCCGGTGACGATATTGACCTTTTCGGGCGGCAGATTCGCGGCCAAAGTCATTTTTGCCATGGGCGCAAAGCGCTCGTTCAAAATGTCATAAGCCGGGTCTTTGGGCGAGAGCATGCCTGTCCACATATAGACGCGAATGGCGTTGTAGCTGCCAAGCAGATAGTCTTCGCCTTGGGGCGAGACCATTTTGCCCGCGGCATCGAACTTGACCCAGTCGGGAGAAAAACCGGCAGGCGCCGAGCGTACCAAGGCGCGCAGCGTTCCTTCGGTCACATCTTTCCAGTAGGGGTCTTCGGCGGACAAACGACGCAAAATAAAGACGGGGTAGTAGCTCGGATTTAAAGTCACGACGCCGTCGTGATCAAAGCCTTTTTCGCCCGGCAAAAGCACTTTGCCCAAGTTGGGAACTTCGCGTACGTCGCGCTTTAAAAGTTCCATCATGGCGCGCGCTTTTTCAGTGTAACGCGGCTCGTTCCAAAGGCGGCCTGCTTCCAAAAGGTTGTAAGCAATCCATAAATCCGAGTCGGTGGCGTTATTGGTGTCGATCGTTGTCCAATTGCCGCCGTTTTTACCCCAGAGCCAACTCGGCAGATGCTTGGTGATGTCGCCTTGCGAGAGGTTCTTTTCGGTCCACTCCAAAAGGCGATCAAAACTTGCGCGATCGTCGGCGACCAATGCAAAGAACATGGCGTAAGACTGCCCTTCGCTGGTGGTGACGCTTCTGTTGTCGGAATGATCGATCACGCGAAACGACGCGTCGACATTGCTCGACTTGAAGCTTTCCCACATCGGCCAAGATTGCGCCGCAGCGCCCGTTGCAATGGCACTCATCAAAGACGCGATCATCCAGTTTTTCAAGCGATTCGATTTCATAAAAAGGTACTCAAAAATATTCGCGTCTTAGGCGTTGGTGCCGCGCTGTCGGATCCAGCGACGCATGTAAAAGAAGATACCGGCACCCACTGTCACGGCTGCCAACAAGGCAAAGAACACCAAGAGGAACGGACGGTCGGCAAGGCTTAACCAAACGCGTTCAAACCAGGGGAGACTGCCCACCGTATAGGTTTTTTCCGGTGCAAAGCCCGTGATGTTGTCTTCGCTTAAAAAGACCGTGCCGCCCTTGGCCGTTGCCAAATCGGAGGGGTTTGCCAAACGCGTATTGATCAAGTGTGCCCCCTGATCGCCCTCGGACAAAAGTGCTACGGCCGTGCGTGCGCTGTCAACGGGATTGGCCACCGAGACGATGGCGGCAAAGCCGGCGGACAAAAATTCTGTTTCGGCGTCCGCTTTGGCTTGCGGTTGTGCGATTTTTTCGGGCTCGGCCGTTTCAAGCCAGGAAGACACGTTGTCGTTTAACTGTCGGGCCGTTTCTTGATTGATTTGCGTGATGCCGGCAGGCAAGTCGCCCACAATCAAAAGGTCTTTGCCTCGCAGACCGGTAGCGGCCTTGCGATTGACAACCGTCACGTGTGTCGGAGCCATACCCGTGATGGCGCCCAAACGGCCGACGCTATTGAGCATCGTGGTCAACTGATGCGCAGGCGCTTTTGAGTCGACAACCACGGCCGTTTGCGACAAATCGGCGTATTGGCTAAAGGGAAAGCCCCCTTGTGTAAACAGACCGATTTCGGGCAACGTGGCGTAGTGATAAAAGCCCTTGAATTGCAACATCGAAGAGGGCTCGATTTGAATTTGGTGCGTCGACAATGTGGCCGCACGGCAGTTTTCGGGCGTGCCTTCTCGGGCGGCGGCCTGATAGGCGGCCTCAAAGCCCAAGTCATTGGTAAAGCTCAAACCGTCGCGAGCGCCCGCAAGCGGCGTGATGTTGCCGGGTTGAACCGGAAGCTTAAAGTGCTTGACGCCGCGACCGGCTTCAGGAGAAAGGTTTTCGCTATCGGCCAAAAAGCCGTTGACAGTTGTGCGCAGTTGAGCGGCTTGTCCGACTTCGGGCTTGCTGTAGCGATAAAGCAAATCGACCGAGGCTTCCGAGCCTTTGGTCGCAAACAAATCGGGAGCCATGCGCATGGTGACGTGCACGGGGCTCACGGTTTTGCCGCGTGCGGTGAGCTGCTCCGGATACTGCATCAGAGCGCTTAAGGGAACGGCTTCGTCGATGTTGATCCAGTTGGGGGCGGTGTAAGCCGCCTGAGCCGCCTGAAGCTTAAAGTCCTTGATATCGGTCTTGGGGCCCATGAAGATTTGGCCGCGAACCGTTAAGGCGCGTGCGGCTGTCAAGACGTCTTCATCGGTTTTGCCGCCCACCACGAGCATCTTTTGAAAAAGAGACTCGGGCGCGTCGACCATCACCAATTGCGGCCCTTCGAAAGCGGGCAACGAATTCAAAAAGTCGGGACGGTTGTCATTGGTGGCCAACACGACAAAGTGGTTGCGAGCGGGGACTTCGTTGTTATAAACGGGAAAATTGGCACCGCGCCAGCCCGAGATGCTGCCGAAGTAACCGGCCAAAACGGCAGCAGCCGTTTTTTGTGTGTCGCTTGCGCCGGCAGCCAAAACAAAGGGAACGGTCGCGGGTGTGGCGACCGACGTATCCACAAAGGGCTTGGGCAGTTGCGAGAGGTCGTTACCCAAACGCAATAATTGTTTTTCGATGGCAAGCGTACTCGTGGGGCCGATATCGAGCCAAACGGCGGAACTGGCTTCATTTTCGCACACCAGTCGATAGTGACCGACCAATTCGACGGAAATCTGATTTTGGTTTTTCAGTGCTTTGGCATTGATCGGAATCGACAAGTGCGATGCCTTGCCGATCGAATCCTTATCGAGCGCATTGGTCGATTGCAATTCGCCGTTTAAATACACGTTGATTTGGCTTGTACCCGGCAAAAGTGACGGCGAAGGCGTGTAGTCGAGTTCAAGTGTGACTCGGCTGAACATCTCGTCGCTTTTGACACCTATGTCGAAATACTGCACGGGATTGGCACCGGTGAGTTTAATGGCCGTCGTTTTGCCGCCCGGAACCAGGCCCATGAGGTTGATGGAATCGTTGGTGACGGCAATGACGTCAGTGCGCCATTGTGCGGTGGGGTTTGTTTGGGCATGCGCGTTTTGTGCGATCCCCCACCCGAAGGCAATGGCAAGCGCTGCCGTCGTCAAACGAGTCATGGCGTTCGTGCGTTTTTCAGTGTATGTCAAAGCAATTGTTTTCATAGCAGTTAAAGAATGTCTTTGGAATGGGTGACGGGGACTCGGGGCAAAAGCGACAGGGCGCCGCGTACAGCACGACCGACATAGCCCGGAAGGTATTCGACCAGACTCTTGTAGCCGTAAACGGCAAAGCCCGCAAGACGCATAAAACCGGTAACAAAGCGCTCGTCGACTTTGCCCTCGGGAGCAATCGCCCACATGCCTTCGCGCGCAAAGGTGCAACGGTTAAAGGCGATTTCTTCTTGGTTGTCGGCAAAGACGAGCCGCGCTTCCAAACAGTCGTTTTCAAGTGCGAGTACGCAAGCTTTAAAGCGATACGTTTGACCGCGCGTTGTCATGGAAACGAAGATGTCGTCTTCGAGGTTCAGACGTTCGATGCCCTCGGTCAAACGGATGCGTACGTCGGTTTGCGAATATTCCTGCAGTTGCGCCGGTAAAACGGTGCCGTCGGCCAACGTTAATTCGACAGGAGTTTTAAGGGTAATGCGCGGCAAGCGGTGCTTCTGGACTTCTTCGACAGCCACGGCAAATGCCGCGCCCAATACCATCAGGTTGTAGACGATCCAACCGATGTTGATGATCAAAGTCGTGACTTGGCTGTCGGCGGCCGTGGCGGCTTTATAAATACCGATGGCAAGGCCTGCGAGATTTAAAGCAATCAAAACGAGAATGGGTTTGGAAATCGACCAGTCGACGTATTTGTTGTCAATCGTCATGCCCTTGGCCGTGACGTTAAATTTTCCCTTGTGCGGGAAAATCAGCGCAACGGTGGTGGGCAATAGGATGTACCACGAGAGCACAGCTTCGTAAACACCGCTTAAAAACGGATAGCGATATCCCTTTTGCAAAATCTGATTCGTGATGGCCGCATGTACCATGTGCGGAATCACATAGGCAAAGATGGCCGCCGCCGTAGCATAGATCACGTAGATGTCGGCAAACATGTACGGCAAAGGCGCCACCAAGAAAATCAAACGCGGCAGACCGTGCAAAAAGTGCACCATGGCATTGAAAAAACACAGGCGTTGCGCCAGACTCAAGCCTTTTCCGAGCAAGGGATTGTCGAGTCTGAAGATTTGAATCATGCCGCGCGCCCAGCGGATACGTTGCCCGATGTGTGCCGACAACGACTCGGTCGAAAGACCCGAGGCCAAGGGGCGAGAGATAAAGGCCGATTTCCAGCCTAAGCGATTGAGTTTCAAAGAAGTGTGTGCGTCTTCGGTCACGGTTTCGACGGCAATGCCGCCGATTTGCATCAAAGCACTGCGGCGCATTACGGCGCTTGACCCGCAAAACATGACGGCGTTCCACGTGTCGTTGCCCTTTTGAATGAAGTCGTGGAAAAGCGAATTTTCAATCGGCATCGCCTTTTCCAAATGCAGATTCTTTTCGAAGGGATCGGGCGAGTAGAAGTGGTGCGGCGTTTGTACAAGCGCAATCTTTTTGTCGGCGACAAGCCACCCGACGGTCGAAGTCAAAAAGTCGCACGAGGGCACGTGATCGCAGTCGAAAATCACGATGAACTCGCCGGAAGTCAGACCCAAAGCATGATTGATGTTGCCGGCTTTGGCGTGGTTGTGTTCGATACGTTTGATGTAGTTGACGCCGACTGACTGCGCAAACACGGCAAAGGCCTCGCGCGAGCCGTCGTCGAGCAAATGCACGCGCAGTTTGTCTTGAGGCCAATCGAGGTTTAGGGCGGCAAACACCGTGGGCTTGATGACTTCCAAGGATTCGTTATAGGTCGGAATGAAAATATCGACTGTCGGCCACGTGTTGCGATCGGCCGGCAGCGGTGTCGGCTTTCTGTCCAACACCCAGCAAACCTGAAAGTAACCCAAGACCATCACGATGAAGGCGTAGATTTCGGCTGCCAGCAACATCAAGGCCAAAAAGAGTTCGATACCCGAATCGGGTCGAATCGTCGAAGTGCAACGCCACCACAGATAACGCCCCGAAACTGTCACCGAAATCACAAAAAGCACCATCAGGGTGATGCGTGCTTTGATGTGGGTGAATACCCAGGCCGAAAATAAAACGATAGACAAAAAGATCACTTGCCCGCGAATGTCAAAGGGCTGCGTGATGCACAAAAGTGCCAGAGCGCCGGCAATGACCAACGCCAAGCGAATCAAAAGCGTTTGGAACTTGTTGGAAACGACGCGATCCGTCAAGCGTTGCGCCGTTTCATAACTTTGCGAGCCGATGCCCGACAAAAAGCGAGTGCCCACCGAGCCGATCGCTTCGCCTGTTTTTTCAAACCCATGCAAAATCGAGCGAATCAGGCGGCTGACCGGATTGCGGCGCAGAAAACGCGTGCGATCGAAAACGTGTACAAATGCTAAAAAGATGCTCTGAAGCACAATACGAATGAGGTCAGCAAAGCCTAGGCGCTCAAAATTCACATGCGGATAGTAAAGCGACTTGTTGCAGCGCACCTCGCGCCAGAATTTGCTCTCCAACGGCAAAAAGAGCCAGGAAAGGCTCAGCGCGGCACCGTTGAGAATGAGGGTTCCGATTCCGGCACCGGCATCGGCCCAGCGACTGAGCATGCGAACGAAATAAGCGCGGAATTGTCGGATGAGAAAGATCAGCATAATTGGCAAAAAGAGTGAGGCGCGATTGCCGAGCACCTCTTTGCAAACGGCAAAATCGACTGAATTTTTCAGCGGTATATCAAAACTTGAAAATTATACGAACGGAGTAGGGCATATGCCTTACAAAATGTAAATTTTTGCGCCGATTTGTTCTGACAAAATGTAAAAAAAGCAGAGTCGCAACCGACTCTGCCAGAAAATGTTTCTCAACCAAGACAATCTTGGGTTATTTTGCTTGAAGCGAGCGCAATTTTTGCTTGAGATTGGGACCCAATTGCTCAAGGGCGTCCAAAGTCATGAAGATGGAATTGCGACCGCGTAATGACAAATCGCGAAAACGACGCAACAACTCGCTTTCTTCTTGAACCGGACGATAACGCGTATCGGTGATGATGTACATCACGTCAAAGCCGCAGGAGTGCAGTTTGGTCATGCAAAAGAGGCCGGGTTCGGTCTCGGCATTTTCGTAATCGAGATATTGCTCCAAGGTCACGCCCAAAAGCTGCGCGATCTGTAGGGGTTGATAACCCAAGCGTTCGCGTTCCTGACGCAATCTTTCGCCGATTGCTTTGCGGGTTTTTGTGGAGGTCAGAGCCATAGCAGTGTCTGTGTATCTGTGCTAATACAAATGAAAGTTTTGGCAGTATAGCGGCAAAAATTCGCCCGAAACGCAAAATCAACCGTACGGATGATGGGGAAAATTCGCTTTTTTGTAACAAAAGAAAACCGCAAAAGCCGTTAAGCTTCTGCGGTTTCAAGCATTTCTCAGGCACCGGCATGCGGTGTCGGCGCCCGATTTGTCTCAAGGCAAATTAGGCCTTGGGTTCGTTACGCAAACGGATGTGCAGTTCGCGCAACTGTTTTTCGTCGACCATGGACGGAGCGCCCGTAAGCAAGCACTGAGCGCGCTGCGTCTTCGGGAAGGCGATGACGTCGCGAATGGAGGGAGCTCCCGTCATCATCGTGACGATACGGTCCAACCCGAAGGCGATGCCGCCGTGGGGCGGTGCGCCGTACTGCAAAGCGTCAAGCAAGAAGCCGAACTTCACGCGGGCTTCTTCCGGACCGATCTTCAAGGCTTCGAAAACCTTGCTCTGAACGTCGGCACGGTGGATACGAACGGAGCCGCCGCCGATTTCCCAGCCGTTGAGAACCATGTCATAGGCCTTGGCGTAGCAGTTTTCCGGATCGGTCGTGAGCAAATCGACGCAGTCGTCGTGCGGAGAAGTAAACGGGTGGTGGCAGGCCATCCAGCGGTCTTCTTCTTCAGAGTATTCGAACATCGGGAAGTCGACGACCCAAAGCGGACGCCAGCCTTCTTCAAACAGACCGTTCTTCTTGCCGAATTCGCTGTGGCCGATGCGCAGGCGCAAAGCACCGAGGCTGTCGTAGACAACCTTGGCCTTATCTGCACCGAAGAAGACGATATCGCCCGTTTCGGCACCGGTGACTTCCAGAATCTGAGCGAGGATTTCGTCGGACAAGTTCTTCACGATCGGGCTTTGCAAGCCTTCGCGACCGGCAGCCTTGTCGTTGACCTTGATGTAGGCCAAGCCCTTGGCGCCGTAAATCTTCACAAATTCCGTGTAGCCGTCGATTTCGGAACGCGGCATGGCGCAAGCGCCCGGAACACGCAATGCGACGACCTTGCCGTTGTGCAGATCCTTGACGGAGTTAAAGACCTTGAAGTCGCTGTTGACAACGATGTCGGTCACTTCGGTCAAGGTGAGCTTGACGCGAAGATCGGGCTTGTCGGAGCCGTACATTGCCATGGCCTGGCTGTAGGGCATGACGGGGAACTTGGCGCCTTCGGCCACCAAATCCACATCCAAGCACTTCTTAAAGACCGAGCGAATCAGGTTTTCCATGATGTCGCGGATTTCGAATTCGTTCAAGAACGACGTTTCGATATCGACCTGGGTGAATTCGGGCTGACGGTCGGCACGCAAGTCTTCGTCGCGGAAGCACTTGACGATCTGATAGTAGCGATCGAACCCGGCGACCATCAACAGCTGCTTAAAGAGCTGAGGAGACTGCGGCAGAGCAAAGAAGTGACCGTCCTGGGTGCGAGAAGGCACCAAGTAGTCGCGAGCGCCTTCGGGCGTGGACTTTGTCAGGAAGGGCGTTTCGACGTCGATAAAGCCGTGTTCGTCCAAGTAGTGACGGAAGGCCTGAGTGACCTTAAAGCGCAACTTCAGGTTCTTTTGCATCTGTTCGCGACGCAAATCCAAAACGCGATAAGTCAAGCGAGCCGATTCGCTCACCGTGTCGTCGTCCAACTGGAAGGGCGGCGGCAAAGAGGGATTGACGATTTCCAAGTCATGGCACAGCACTTCGATGCCGCCGGAAATCAAATTGGCATTCTTGGTGCCTTCGGGACGAGCGCGCACAACGCCTTCGACCTTCAAGCAGAATTCGTTGCGCACCTTGTCGGCCGTTTCGAACACAGCCGGACGGTCGGGGTCGCAGACCACCTGCACGAGGCCTTCGCGGTCGCGCATATCGATAAAGATCACGCCGCCGTGGTCGCGACGACGATGAGCCCACCCATAAAGGGTGACAGTCTGGCCGATGTACTTTTCATCAACCAAGCCACAGTAAACGGTACGCATGGGTACTCCGTATGTTTTCGTATGACACATCGGTT
>JAUNOJ010000268.1 GCA_030531135.1 Sutterellaceae bacterium
TGTATGACCCTGAAATCAATTTGAAAGCAACGAAACTTGATGGAGACGAAAACAAATGAACGACAACAAAATGACTGAACAAGAACGCATCGCAACGAGTTTTTTGCCGGAAGGTTGTTCTTTGACGCAAGCGGTTCGCGACGCACACATTCGCATTGCACACGTCACGCGTGATCAATACGGAAACTTTTCCGAACGTCTCGGTTGGTTGGTGACGGATGTTGTCTGCGAGGACGATTCCCGCGTGTGCATCCAGTATGACAAGTCCGATGTTTTCATTGACGTTCCCGCCAACGAAATCGCCATCATCAGTTGCCGTGAAAAGTCGGCGTTAATGGCTCAGTAAGTTCGGGGTTGAGCTATGCGCCATGAATCGAAATTGTGGACGGTTTTCGACCGCGACAATACGCCTGGCTTCAGAGACAGTCAGTGTCTTGTGACGTGCCTTGACGGTAGCGACGGCGCGCGTTACGTCAAGCTTGCAAAGTGGAACGGATTGACGCGCTCGTTTGCAGGTTGGGGTGACGTGGCTAAGGGAGACGTTTTGCTCGCTTGGGTCAAGATTAGCCCGCCCACAGATCCGACAGGTGACTTTCCTTGGATCGTCGGTGAGATTGATTCGGCCATGTGTTTCAAACACATTCTGATCTGGGGCGACGACGGTCACGGAAAGGGCGAAGCAAGTTTCTTTCAAACCGAACGCAAAGACAAACGTTTTGTTTTTTGGGCGATGATTCCCGAGCCGTTTTACGCCGGAGACGGTAGTCCTTGGGTGATGCCGCCAGACGGCGCATATCAGCGCGTTTGGAAGCTGCGCAACAACATCACTCAGCGCCGCTTAAACTCGATGACGGGCGGTATGGAGTTCGGTCGCGAATTGGATCGTGCCTGCCAAAGTTGCGTCACGCTTTGGCCGGAATTGGTCTACGTGCATTGCAAAGGTTTGCCCTCAAGCGGCCACAAGATTTTGAAAGGCGATGTGGTGCTCAGCCAAGCGTACAAAAAGAACGATTGGAATACGTGGCCGGAGGTCGTTCCCCCGCGCCGTTACGTGATCGAGCAACGCGTCTTTTGTGTCGAATACAAGAACAAAGACAGCAACGCAGTCAGTTGCGGTTGTTACTGCTTTGACGGCGAGCGTTTCTACAACGGTAAAGAGATGTTGGTTGAAGGCGAAGAAGTCGGACTGCCTACTAAAGCACGTTTCGTCAAACTCGTGCGCTTTCGTGAAAGCGAAACGACTTTTAACGACCTTGGAGATGTGGCATGACGCTCTTTCGCAAACCTTTGTTTACCGATTACGAAGTGAACTGGACGCCGATGTCCGAAGGCAAACCAACGGACACACGCAGCTACTACTTGATCACGATGTGGGCTAACGGCGGTCGCTATGTCACCGCCGACCGTTGGACACAGCAGGGCGTATTTGAAGCGGCTCACGGTTGGCGGCAGGAGGTGCTTGCGTGGCACCAGATCGTTAAGCCTTTCGTAGGGATGGGGTACTTCTCCAACGGCAATACTTTGCGCTGGCGCACTCGAAACGAGATTGACCTGATTGAAGGCGGCGCTGTGTTTGTCTTTAACGGCGACGAGCTGCGTGTCGTGAGTTGGCGTGATGTTGTTGCTACCAAGTTGGATTTCTGGGCGGATAAGCCCATGCCTTACGACCCGGGCGACGGTAGCCCTTGGACGCGCTCGTTGATGCCCGGTGACGATGGCCCGGCTTGGAAACTTCGCGACCGCCAGCTCAATCGCGATTGGTACGACAAAACGAAGGGCGACTTTGGCCGCGCACTCAACCGTGCTTGTCGCGGGCAGATCAATAACGCGCAGCTCTTTGTCGAAGTGATGCTGCCTAACGGCGAGAAACATCAAATCCTCAAGACTGAAATTGTCGAATCGTGCACCTTTGATTCTGAAGATTGGAATCGCTATCCGCAGGTTGAGCCGCCCGAGGAAGCCCTCAAACACAAGATGCCGTTTCGCGTCGAATACAAAGAAAACGGCAGGTTAAAGGGCGGTCGTTTCTTCTTTGACGGCCAGCACTTTTTCGATGACGAGGTGGTACTGGTCGAACCCCATGAGAAGGCAGTGAACTTCGCAGACAGAAAAGCGAAGGTTGCCAAGGTTCTTGAATTTGCCTTTTGGAGGGTGTGATGCAGACAACAGTCGTTTGGCACGCTTACCCGCAAGAGGCCCCGCCCGTCGCGCATCGGTGCTATTTGGTCACGGTCAATGACGCGGTAGAGGGTGTCATCACCACAGTAGCGCTTTGGTTTGACGAACTCAACGGTTTTTTGGAGTACCGCAATACGGCGGTGCTGGCTTGGGCGGAGTTGCCGCCGCCCTATGTCGATATCAAGGCAAGTAAAAGGAGTGTGTAATGCAAGTGCAAGATTTCATTATCAACGTGACGGTCAACGGTCAGCTTGACCTCATTAACGCGGTGTGCGTGTGGTATCAAAACATTTTGATGTTTGTTGCCATACCGGCTCTGGCCGTGATTTGGGCATGGCGCCATTTCAAAGAGAAGAAGGATTCGATGTGCTTGGCTATCGGCTTGCTGTTGGCCTTTACGCTGGATGCAGCCTTGCGTGCCTTGGGCCTTTGGCACAACTACGCCGATTCCGTCGATTACTTGAACTGGGTGCTTTGCTGCGAAGGTTTTCGCGGTTTGTGGTTTGCGACGTTGGCAGCACTTTGCTACGTCGTTCCCAAACTAACCAGACACTAACAGCAGGCTCGGATTTGATGAGGTGACAGGTCAATCCACCCTCGGCTAAAGCCGAAGGCTTGTGAAAGCAAGCCTTGATTGACT
>JAUNOJ010000269.1 GCA_030531135.1 Sutterellaceae bacterium
TCTTGGGAGCGCTCGGCAAATCCAGCGGACGACGCCCTGCGCGCTCTTCGTCGCGGAAACGTGCCGGACGATCGCGCAAGTTGCTTTCGGGCTTGCGACGACGCTCTTCGCGACTCATCGGGCTCAAAGGCTGGATATCAAACTTCTGATTGGTGAGCTTTTCAATGGCCTCTACCAACTGCGCATCGCTGTTGACCGAAAGCATGATGGCCACGCCGTCGGCACCGGCGCGCCCCGTGCGCCCGATACGGTGCACGTAGTCTTCGGCACCGAACGGCACGTCAAAATTAATCACCGTGGGCAGCTCTGCAATATCCAGACCGCGCGCGGCCACGTCGGTGGCAACGAGCACTTCGCACTCGCCCGACTTAAAGGCCTGTAACGCCGCCGTACGTTCTTCCTGAGTTTTGTCCCCGTGAATGGCGTCAGCCTTGATACCGACGCGCTGCAGCGTTGTTGCCAATCGGCGGCAGGTAATCTTGGCGTTGACAAACACAAGCACCTGCTTCATGGGCGTTTTATTTTCGCCCCAGCTTTTTAAGATGTCGATCAAGACATCGGTCTTTTCCGACGTGTGCACGCGGAAAACTTTCTGGCACACGGTATCGGCCGTGGCGTTTTGACGTGCCACTTCCACCAAGACGGGGTTATGCAAAAAGCTTGCCGCCAACTTTTTGATTTCCGGCGAAAACGTTGCCGAAAACATCAGGTTCTGGCGCTTGGCAGGCAACAGTCTCAAGATTCTGGAAATGTCCGGCAAAAAGCCCATGTCGAGCATGCGATCGGCTTCGTCCAAAATCAAGACTTCGGTCTGAGACAAGTTGACGCTTTTACCTTCGATATGATCCAACAGGCGACCGGGCGTTGCCGTTAAAACTTCCACGCCTTTGCGCAACATTTCGCTTTGCGGCTTGATGTCGACGCCGCCGTAAACCACGCCCACGCGCAAGGGTGTTTTGGAGGCGTAGCGCACCAGATTGTCATTGACTTGATCGGCCAATTCGCGGGTGGGCGCCAAAATCAGCACGCGCACCGGGTGACGCGCCGGCGACATCGACGTATTGGCTTTGGACAAAATACGCTGTAAGGCCGGCAGTCCGTAACCGGCGGTTTTGCCGGTGCCGGTTTGAGCGGCGGCCATCACATCTTGACCTGCCAATACGACGGGAATGGCTTGCACCTGAATCGGTGTGGGATGGACATAGCCCATTTCTGCAATTGCTGCCTGAATGTGCGAGTCCAGCGGGAAACAGGAAAAATCCTGAAGTTGTTCTTCTGACATCTAGTAGATCTGTTGGTTCATCGAATCTGTCGATTGTATCAGGCATATACGCCTTTGGCCGAAGTTTTCTCGAATTTTGGCAAGAATTACGGGCGATATTGACAAGACGCCGCTACCAGTGCCGCAAAAAGCGCATGGGCCTCGCTCTGAATATGCGAGAGCATTTCCGGATGCCACTGCACGCCGAGCATGAAGCCAAGCGTCGGATCGTTGAAGGCTTCGACAATGCCGTCGGGAGTCCTTCCGTTGACGACAAGCCCGGCACCCAACACATCCACACACTGATGGTGACGCGAATTGACTCCAATTACGGGCTTTTGCACGATTCGCTCCAAAAGCGTGCCGCGCATCAGGTCCACCGTGTGCGTGCAGACGTCGTAGTCTTGCGGCTGTCGGTGCACGTTAACGTCAATTCCGAGCGTCGTCGGAATATCCTGCACGAGCGTTCCGCCGTAGGCAACATTGATAATCTGAGAACCTCGGCAAATGCCCAAAGTCGGCAAATCGCGTTCTCGCGCCAATCGTACGAGTTCAAGCTCCACGCGATCGCGTTGGGGCTTGACGTCACCGCACTCGGGCGTTTTGGCTTGCCCGTAACGTGCGGGATCGATGTCGGCGCCGCCCATCACAAGAAGTCCGTCCAAATTTTTGACAAGCTCGGCCAAATCGTCATCGGACAAACAGACGGGAATGGCCACAGCAATGCCGCCCGCAGCCGTCACTGAGCTCAAATACGCCATGCGCATGGAAAGCAAATTTTCGTTTGTGTCGCTTGTCACGCCGATGAGAGGTTTTCGCATTTTTATCCATCCAAAATAAAAACGGCTGTGGCGATTTTATGACGAAAGCGACACGACTCGGGCAAAACCGAGCAAAAGCCCTTAGGCGATACTTCTCAGGCACCTACGCCATAGTATGTAATTTGCGCCCTCATGCCCCAAATCTGTGCTTTATGCCCGTATACTAAGGGCTTATAACAAACGTTCACCGAACTTTTCGATAAGCCCGGGCCCGATTGTCAAAGCCGAAAATCAAAGCGACGCGATCCGTTGTCTTTGTTTTTTGAAATCGGATTTCTCAGTATCGACGCCAACACCCTCGGAGGTCGATCCCCTCGGCAGGCACACGGTTTATACCGATCCCGACCGTTGCCGTTTCAAAAACGTTCGCACATTTAAATCCATCAGGAAGAACATTAAATGCAACAAAATAGCAATCGCTATATCTTTATCGGTTTGATGCTGTTTGCACTGTTTTTCGGTGCAGGCAACTTGATTTTCCCGGCTGCCATGGGGCAAAGTGCCGGTACGAGCCTTTGGTGGGCTCTTTTGGGCTTTTGTATCACCGGCGTCGGTTTGCCGCTTTTGGGTGTGATGGCTTTCGGTTATTCGGGCTGCCGCGACCTTCAGGAAATGTCGAGCCGCGTACATCCGCTCTACGGCATTTTCTACACGGTCGTGTGCTACATGTCGATCGGTCCTTGCTTTGCCGTTCCGCGTACGGGCACCGTTTCCTATGAAATCGCCATTCGTCCGT
>JAUNOJ010000017.1 GCA_030531135.1 Sutterellaceae bacterium
TACATCCATTTCTTCCAACGTTTTGGTCTTTTTATCGGTCTGAGACTGTGCGCGTGCCTTTTTTGCGTATTCGATACGTTCCTGCACCGTCATTTCCAATCCCTGACGCTGAAACTCGGGGTCTCGCACCTGAGCGCGGAATGCTTGGTATTCGGTATCGAGCAGACACCATTCGTCGCCGTGGGATAAAAGAATTCGGTCTTTGGGCGTTTCAATCACGACTTGGGGCTTTAAAAGCGTAGCGCCGCAATGGCGGGCAAAGTCTTCGCCCAACAGAAAGTCGCGATTGCCCTGCATCATATAGATGCGATGACCTTTGGACGCATAGCGGCGCAACTCCTTGGCCACGGGTTCGGCAGGCTTGGCGCCGTCGTCTCCGATCCAATACTCGAAGAAGTCTCCGAGAATAAAAAGTTCCTTGTAGTCGCGCGCCTTGGTTCTTAAAAACCAAAAGAAGCACAACAACGTTTTCATCTTCTTGCCGGTCAAATGCAAGTCGGCAATGAAAATCGGTTTTTCAACGGCGGCAATTGTTGCGGTGCCGCTTAAAGCAGGAACTTTCAACATGGGTAAAGATTGACCAAGAACTCGGTTAAGCGGCTATTGTGGCAGATTTGTAAGGTTTTGCAAAGCAAAGGCAACACTTGGCAAAAAGAGGGGACAACTCCCGCGAAACGCTCTAAGATACACGTCAACACAGGTCGTGGCGCGACGCAAAACATGCCCTCAAGGGGCGGTTTTGCATTGCACACACTTTCTCTTGAGTCGATGTTTTCTTAACTATCCTCGGGAGAGATTCCATGACCCACACCGCATCGCAAGTTCTGCGCTTTCACCTTTCAGATCGAATTTTCCATGCTTTACATGCGCTCTTTTGGTTTGCCTTGATGGCAAGCGCAATGTATGCGGGCGGCCTGCGGCATGCGGGCAACGAAGTCGCTTATGAAACAGCGATCGGCATTCATTTGGCATTGGGCGCGGGCTATGTCGCCGCTTTTGCCATTTACGTTGCCGTGGCACCCGACAGAATGGCGCGATTCTTCAAAGAGCTTTTTCGAAGCGATCGCAATTGCTTTGCGTGGTTTCGAAACTTCGGCAACTACCCGAAGCGCTTTCTGGGCATCCAGATCGGACCGAAAGAAGTCGCAGCTCAAGGGCGCTATAACGGAGGGCAGCGCGTGACGTACACTTTATTTGCCGTGGCGGCCTTTGCGCTCATCGTCTCAGGCATTGCGTTGATGGGGCTGCGAGAAACGAACGAAGTGATCTACCAAGTCGTTGCGCAAATGCACGGCGGCATTGCTCTTTTGACGACACTGGTGGTCGTGATCGGCCATATTCCGATGGCGCTCGTGAGCCCCGCCATGCGCAAAGCCATTGCACCTTGGGGCAACGGTCAATTGTCGCTGGCAGTTGCCAAAGAACATTCGCCGCTTTGGGTCGCTAACGACTTGACGGAGAGCCCGATCAACGCATCGTTATTGGAAGAAAAGAGACTGGTAGCGCCGCGTCGTTAACAAGAGGACGGCTCGAAAGAAAACGCGCTTGTCGAAACGGTATCGGCAAGCGCGCTGATCTAGCAAGTTAAAAGACGCTCATTACTGGTCGTGGTTTTCCTTACCGGACTTCTTCGGAGGCGTATAACCTTCGGGAGCAACCAAAGCGGTGTCAAACGCCGTGATGCGATCTTTGCCCAGATACGTGTAGAGCCACATATCGTAGACGGCGCCCGGGAGCATGAATTTCGTCAAGTCCTTGGCCTTGAACTGAAGCACCAAGTCGGCCTTGCCGTCCTTGTTGAAGTCGACCGTCTTCGTGGACACAGGTTGCGCCAACTGGCTCATCGTCACGGTCGTCGTGACGGAAGCGCGGCCGGCACCGGCGTAAGTGCGCTTCAAGTCAACCTTGGTCGCATCGAGCTTGGCGTCCGACAGAAGCACCACGTCGACCTTGTCTTCGCTCTTGGGATTGACGACGTCGGCCAAAACCACAATCTTGTGCGGCATCAATTCGTTAACGCGCGTCTGAGCAAAGCCCGTAGCAGCTTCAAAGCTTTCCACGTTAAAGGCATGCAGATAGGCGGCGGCCTTTTCGTTGGAAACCTTGGTCAATTCCTTGGCCATGGCAACTACTTCGGCAGCCTTCTTTTCCCAGGTCTTTTCGAAACCGGCCAAGAGCTTGGTGTTGTTCTTCAGCTCTTCACGTTTGAATTCCAAGGCGTTGGCCATTTCGACAGACGTGAAAACAGGCCAGTCGGGGCTAAAGCTAAAGAGCGGAGCCGTACCCTTGAAGTGCTCTGCCGTGGCTTGGGCAGCATTCAGGAAGCCTGCATTTTCAGCCTGCTTGGCCAACGGGAAGAAGGGCACGTAAGGCGTTTCGCAGGGGCGAGCCAAGGAGCGGAAACCTTCGATCAACATCGGGTTGTCGTTCATGACCCAGACGCCGGACTCGTGCGTCGTGGGACGGCAAAGGCCGATGCCCTTAAAGTGATACCAGCCCGGATCGGCACCGATCGTCTTTTCGTGGGTGCGTAGCAAGTCCTTGACTTCTTCGACACCGAACTTCTTCGGGTTAACGGCGCTATACGGGAACTTTTCCGGATCCGTAATGTTTTGGCCGAGAATCTTCTGCCAAGCCAGGTTGTTGCGAGACTGATTGTATTCTGCGGCGCGACGTTCTGCCGGTGCCACAGCCACACGGTAATTAAAGTCCTTGTAGACCCCCGGCGTTGCGGGCTTGTAGCGACCGTTCTTGATGGCGCGTTCAATCATACCCGGAGCCAAAATCACGTTTTCCGTGTCGGTGGCGTCGAGCTTATCCATCATGAAGTTGTTGGGGATGTAAACGATTTCGTTATCCTTGACGCGACGAGCAGCCCACGTATTGCCTTGGTGGATAGCGATCTGCCAAGCTTCTTTGCTGTCGGCAACCGTGTAGGTGCGGCCTTCGGAGAAGTAGCCGTATTTGCCGAGAAGATCGATGGCGATATCAATGGCGTGTTTGGCGCTCGTAGCGCGCTCGGCCATCAAACGACGAATGCCGTAGCCGATGCCGCCGTCTTTGGTCGGCATGATGTCGTCTTCATAAATACCCGTGCAGGCATTGGAGACAATCACGACGCCGTTTTCATTCACAAAGCCGTCGGAGAAGCTCGCGCCGTTGGGATCAAAGGTCTGCGACCAGTAGAAACCGAACGTCTTTTCAACCTGAGGAATTTTGGCTGCCGTCGGTTCATAGGTAATCATTTCGCCCTTGGCGTGCGTTGCTGCCGGCACCCAATACTGGGCAGAGAGAATGCGACCGCCGTTGTCTTCGTTGTGGCCGACGATGATGGAACCCGTCTTGCTGACATCTTTGCCGACAATCACGGTCGAGCAGCCCATGGCGTTCATGGTCATGGATGCAACAGCCAAACCGATGGCAACGGAAAGTGCCTTAATTTTAAGAGACATAGGTTTTATCTTCCTTTAGTGGTGTAAACGGTGTTTATGCAAAACGCCGAGGAAAGACGACATCGAAGTTTGTATTGAACAACCAACAAAATAGGGTGTCGCAATACCATTTTATGCCTTGTATTAAGGTATTTGCCCTAGGGTAAACCATTTAGCTTTGTCACCAAAGAATCGGAGGTGTTGTTGAAATAAAACGAGTTAGGCAAGAGGACGAATGTCGTTATCATCCAAAGATGAAATGAGCAAAAGGAGATATAGAAATGATTATTTTGATTACCGGAGCATCGCATACAGGGAAAACTTTGTTGGCACAACAGCTTCTCGAGCGCTTGCACTATCCGACGCTATCCATCGATTTGCTCAAAATGGGTCTGATTCGCAGCCGCCAAACAACATTGACGCCCGAAGACGACGAGGCGCTCGAAGATTATCTCTGGCCGATCGTGCGCGAGACGATCCGCACCGCCATCGAAAACGGACAGCATCTGATCGTGGAGGGTGGCTATATTCCCATTGATTGGCAGGCGTCGTTTGCCGAAAGCGAAATCGAGCACATCCGTTTTGCCTGTTTGGTGATGGACGAGGACTATATTAGAGAGCACTTTGACGACATCCGTGAACATGCCGACGCGATCGAAAAGCGTCTCGACGACTCGGGGCTAACCGTGGAAAGCGTGCTCGAAGACAATGCGCACTACCTTGCGTTGTGCCGAAAGTTTGGGGTCGAGCCTTTGCTGATTGAAGGCGATTATTCTCCTCAGGCGTTGGTCGAGCGAATTTGTACAACGGTGTAAAAAAGGAAACCTCAGGAAAGATTACTCCCCGAGGTCCTGAACCGGTACCTATAGGGACTCAATAAAAGTTGAGACACCCCCTATAGTGCACGACGCTCATTGTATCGAACGCAGGAAAACCAGTCAAAGTTTAACCCATACCACCTCAAACCACGCTAGAAAGAAAAACCTCCGAAAACGCACGCTTTCGGAGGCTCTTAACAGTGTCCCGAGTGTAGGGCTATTGCCGCAACACTCGGGTCCAAGGTCATCGATTACACGATTTCGACCTTTTCCACCTTTTCAATCACGACATCTTCCACGGGCACGTCGCCGTAGTAGTTGCGCGTCGACGTTCTCACCTTGCTGATGGCGTCGACAACGTCGCGACCCACGGTCACGCGACCGAACACGGCGTAACCCCAACCCTGACCCATGGGGGCGGTGTGGTTCAAGAAGTCGTTGTCGGCAACGTTGATAAAGAACTGGCTGGTCGCGGAGTGCGGGTCGCTCGTGCGAGCCATGGCAATCGTGTACTTGTCGTTCTTCAAACCGTTGTCGGCTTCGTTTTCGATCGGTTCATGCGTTTCCTTCTGGATGAGGCCGGGCTCAAAGCCGCCGCCCTGGATCATGAAGCCGGCAATCACACGATGGAAAATCGTACCGTCGTAGAAGCCTTCGCGCACATAGCGCATGAAGTTTTCGCAAGTCTTCGGAGCTGCGGCTTCGTCGAGCTCAACGTCGAAGATTCCCATCGAAGTGGTAAATCGGATCATAAAAATTCAATTCCTTTTAGAAGTGAAACCAAAGTTAGTCTTTGATTTTAACGGAGCGAATTGTAACCGTTTTTACGGGAACGTCACGCATGCCCATCTTGACGCCGGTGGGCGTCGACGAAATCTTGTCGATCACGTCCATGCCCTTTACGACGCGTGCAAAGACCGTGTAACCCCAGCCGTCGCGGGCGTTTTTGGCATCCAAAAAGTCGTTATCCACCGTATTGATAAAAAATTGTGCGGTGGCAGAGTGCGGATCGCTCGTACGTGCCATAGCAACCGTCCCTCGGGTATTGGCCAAGCCGCCGCGTGCTTCGTTCACGATAGGCGCATTGGTACGCTTTTGTTTCATGTCTGCGGTAAAGCCGCCGCCTTGAACCATAAAGCCGTCAATGACGCGATGGAAAATCGTGCCGTCATAGAAACCGGCCTTGGCATATTCGATGAAGTTTTTCACCGTAATGGGGGCGCGATCGGCCTCAAAGCGAATCGTGATTTCACCCATGGAGGTGTCCAAAACGGCTTCGTTTTCGGCTGCTGCCACCGAGCCCGCAAAAAGCGGCGCCACGGCCAAAGTCAAAAGGCCCAAACGGGCACGCATCGAGAGGTTCATAACTTTTACTCTATCAAACAAACAATCAAACGAATAAATTCGACAAAATCTGCACAAACTCGAACGAGTTAACGCAAAAGTTTGTCGACTTCCTGAATTTTCTTACGCATCACGGCGTTTTGCGGCGCCAACTGCAACGACGTCGCAAAGGAATTCTTGGCTCTGGCCAAGTACAGGTTGCCGAGATTGGCGTGCGCCAAGGCAAAGTTGGGGCGCAGTGCCAGACACTTCTTTAAGAGCTCTTCGGCACGATCCAAGTTGCCGATGGAAGAATAGATCGCCGCCAAATTGTTATAAGGCTCGGGCACTTCGGGGTAGCGCGTGATGAAGTCCTCCAAGAGTTCTCGGGCGCGCTCTTTTTGCCCCATGCGTTCAAAAAGAACGCAACGCTGAAAACGCAATTGCACCGAGAGGGGGTTTTCTTTGAGGCCGTCTTCGATAACGGTCTGGGCCAAATCGAAATTTTTGCGCGCAATGAGTTTGTCGACCAATGCCGGGTATTCTTGAATGGGCACGATGCGACCGGGATCGTCGGGGTCGTAGGTCTTGATCGAGACGGCTTGTGCGGCGGACACGCTCAACAAAAAGACCGTCGCCGCACAAATACAAGAAAGCTTCAAAGAGTGTGACATAACTGCAAACGAAAATCCGAATGTCCGAAAGCCGCGAATCAAACTGCAAAATCGGGTAAACGGACGAGCTGAAAAAGACAAATTGCAAGCACCGAAATGCTAAACTTTGCCGATTGTAATGGAAACGAAGGTCAAAGCCGACAATTCGGCGCAAAACCTTTGTAACCGAATTTGGTTTGGGACTTACGAAAAGCATTTTTATGTCGCTCAAAATTTATTCGACGCTCACTAAAAAGATCGAGGAATTTCAACCGCTTCAGGCCGGCAAGGTCGGCATGTATGTGTGCGGTGTCACCGTTTACGACTACACCCACATCGGCCACGGCCGCACGTTTGTGGCCTTTGACGTGATTCGCCGTTGGCTTGAAGCTTCGGGCTTGTCGGTGACCTTTGTGCGCAATGTCACGGACGTTGACGACAAAATCATCAAGCGCGCTGCAGAGCGCAACATCTCCACCAAGGAGTTGACCGATACCTACACGCTGGCCATGCAGCAAGATATGCTGGCTTTGGGTTGCTTGGCCCCGACTTTTGAGCCGCGCGCCACCGAATTCATCCCGCAGATGTTAAGTCTCGTTGAAAAGCTCGAAGAAAAGGGTCTGGCCTACGCCGACGGCAACGGCGACGTGGACTATGCCGTGCGCAAGTTTGCGGGCTACGGCAAGCTTTCGGGCAGAACGCCCGACGATATGCGCGCAGGCGCTCGCATTGAAATTGCGCAGGCCAAGCGCGATCCGTTGGACTTCGTTTTGTGGAAGGCGGCCAAGCCGGGCGAACCCGCTTGGGACAGCAAGTGGGGTCAGGGTCGTCCGGGCTGGCACATCGAATGCTCGGCCATGAGCCGCCACTATTTGGGTGAGACCTTTGATATTCACGGCGGCGGCCCCGATTTGATTTTCCCGCACCATGAAAACGAAATTGCCCAGAGCGAAGGCGCCAACGGCAAACCCTTTGCCCGTTATTGGATGCACTCGGGACCGTTGCGTGTGCGCAAAGACGACGGCACCGAAGAAAAGATGAGCAAGTCCTTGGGCAACTTCTGGACCATTCGCGATGCGCTCAAAGAAACGAACGAGCGTTTCGGCGAGGGTAACGGCAATGAAGTCTTGCGCTTTTTCCTTTTGAGAAGCCACTATCGCAGCCCGATCAGCTTTAACCCGTCTTTGATCGAAGACGCCCAAAAAGGCTTGACGCGCTTATATAGCACCCTGAAAGCCGTGCCCGCTGCCGAGGTCGCTGTCGATTGGACGAATGCGTGGTGCGCTCGCTTTAAAGACGCCATGGACGACGACTTCAATACGTCGTTGGCCGTTTCCGTTCTCTTTGAAATGGCAACCGAAGTCAACCGCACGGGCGAGGCTGCCTTGGCAAGTCAACTCAAGGCTTTGGGTAGGATCTTTAACATCCTGCAGCTCGATCCCGAAACGTTCTTAAAGGGCGCCGTGTCCGATTTGGACGAAGCGGCGATCGACGCCAAGGTCAAGGCGCGCTTTGAAGCCAAAAAGGCCAAGGACTGGGCTACGGCCGACGCGATTCGCAAAGAGCTTTCGGCCATGGGCATTGTCATCGAAGACGGTGCCGAAGGCTCGACATGGCGCAGAGCGTAACGTCAAACTTGGTGCCTTGGTGGCATGAGGCCAAGGCCCATTTGGCCAAGCACCCCATTTTGGGAAGCGTTGTGGCGCAATTTCCCGACATGGGGCTGGAAGTCTGCGAAGACTACGTCAGAGCCCTGGTACGAACCGTGTGCGGTCAGCAGGTCAGTAACGCCGCTGCCGCCAAACTTGCCGCCAATGTTTTGACGGCGGCCGACAATGCCGGCGAGCTTACTTTGGCGCAAAAGCTTTGCGACTTGGGCTCCGACGGTTTGCGCGCCTGCGGACTGTCGCAAGGCAAGGCAGGGGCTCTTTACGCTTTGATGGCCGGTGTCGTTGACGGACGTTTTGCCAAAGAGCGCTTGAGCTCGATGAACAACGCCGACATCGGCAAAGAATTGTGCGAAATCAAAGGCATCGGCCCCTGGTCGGTGACGATGATTTTGATTTTTGCGCTCGGCCGCCCCGACGTGTGGGCCGGGCGAGATTACGGGGTGCGCAAAGCGATCGAAAAGCTCGGCGCCCGTGAAGAGAATTTTGAAGATTGTGCGCCGTTTCAAACGGCTGCGACGTGGTATCTGTGGCGTACGCTCACGGCAACCCCGGTGAAATATTAGTGTTGGACACGAAGGAAAAACAAAATGGCCAAACAGGTGTTTCTGGATTTTGAAAAGGAATTGGGCGATATCGCCGCCAAAATCGAAGCTCTTGAAAACGAAGAGTTGGAAAAGGGCACGGCCGATCGCTATGAAATCAAGCGCCTGGAAGGGGAGCTCACCCGCCGCACGGCCGAGGTGTACCACGATTTGACGCCGGGCCAAACGACGTTGGTGGCGCGCCACCCCAATCGCCCGTATACGATGGACTATATCGACGCCATCTTTGAAGACTTTCATGAACTGCACGGTGACAGAATGTATGCCGACGATCAAAGCATCGTGGGCGGTTTGGCCCGTTTGGCAGAGCATGCGGTGATGGTCATCGGGCACCAAAAGGGGCGAGATACCCGTGAGCGCACTCGTCGCAATTTCGGCATGACCAAACCCGAAGGCTATCGCAAGGCCTTGCGTTTGATGAAGTTGGCAGAAAAATTCAATCTGCCGATCTTTACCTTTGTGGACACGCCGGGCGCTTATCCCGGTATCGGCGCCGAAGAGCGCAACCAGTCCGAAGCCATCGGTCGCAACATCTTTGAAATGACCAAGTTGCGCGTACCGGTGATTTCTACCATCATCGGCGAAGGCGGCTCGGGCGGCGCACTTGCCTTGGCCGTGGCCGACGTTCTTTTGATGCTGCAGTACTCCACCTATTCGGTGATCAGTCCCGAAGGGTGCGCCTCCATTTTGTGGAAGGATGCCAAAAAATCCAACGAAGCCGCGCAAGCTTTGGGGCTCACGGCCGATCGTTTGTTCGAATTGAATTTGGTCGATAAGGTCATTTCCGAACCCTTGGGGGGCGCTCATCGCGATCCCAAGTTGATGGCCTCCACCTTGAAGAAAGTGTTGGTCGATCAGTTAAAGATGGTCAAGGCCATGACGGTCGAAGACTTGATGGGGCGCCGCTTGGAACGTCTCTTGAGTTTCGGTCGTTTCGAGTCGCCCGAACCCTCTGCCGTGGCGCGTTTTGCCGATTTGTACTCCGCGCGTTTGCATGAAGACGATGTGAAAGACAAAGTCGAAGATGCACCTGTCGAAGTTAAGGATCCCGCTGTTGCAACGCCCGAGTCGGATGTGACGGATTTGGAAGTCAATGCCGAGGTGCCTCAAGCTAAGCGCACCGTGCGCAAGACGGCAACCAAAAAGCCCGCAGCCAAGAAGACGACCGTGAAAAAGGCCGAAGCGGCACCGGCGGCAGCTACCGAAACGAAAACCGAAGTGCAGCCCGAAACACCTCAGGCCGAGGTTGCTGCCCAAGGCGAGGTTAAAGCGACTCCCAAAAAGACGACGCGCAAAAAAGCTCAGCCCAAGGCAACGGATGAGGGCGTGACGCAGGAGGTGAAGCCTAAGCGCCGTCGCACGACTAAAAAGACGACTGAAGCTTAAGAACAATGGCCGAATCGGATAAAAAGCCCCGTGTGAAGAAAGCTTCGCGCGGGCTCGCATCTTTGCGAGAACACTTGACGATGCTGGTGCGCACGACGATCGAAACGATTTCCGATCGCAGGGCCGCACACCCCATGCAGGACTTCACCTTGGAGCCCGTCAATCCCGTGCGCGTGATTGTGGCGTATTCGGGCGGACGCGACTCGACGGCGTTGTTGGACGTTTTGGCAAGGCTTAAAAAAGACAGTGCCTTTACGCGTTTGGCTTCCGTGACGGTGGTGCACGTGCACCATGGGCTATCCAAACACGCCGACGAGTGGGTGGATCATGCGCGCTTGACATGCGCCAAATACAGATTGCCTTTGCTGGTGGAAAAGGTTTACGTCAATCCCAATTCGGCGTTGGGGGTTGAAGCCGCTGCGCGTGAAGCGCGTTATCGCGTGCTTTTAAAAATCGCCAGAGAACACAGAGCCGACGTGATCATGACGGCGCACCATTTGGACGACAGAATCGAAACGTTCTTGATTCAGTGGATGCGAGGCGCAGGTGTCGAAGGGTTATCCGCCATGACGCCCGTGCGTCCGATGGAATCCGTCACCGAGGCCGACACCCAAGTCGTTTTGGCGCGCCCCTGGTTGGATGTCACGAGTCACGATATTCTCACTTACGCCACCAAAGCCAAACTTTCTTGGATTGAAGACGACAGCAATACGGACACGCGCTTTCTGCGTAACCTCATTCGCAACGACGTCTTGCCCATTTTGGACGAGGCGCGAGACGGTTGGCGCATGGCAGCGGCACGCTCCATCGGTTTGGTGAGCGAATCCGCGCAGGTTGTCAGAAGCGTGGCCACCGACGATCTCAAGCACTGTTTGGGTCCGCAGCCGGCAAGCTTGAATATTGCGAAACTTTTGGCTTTGCCCTTGGAGCGCCAGTCGCTGTGTTTGCGCGCATGGCTTTCCGGTGCCAAATTGAAGGCGCCGAGTCAGGTGAAGACCTTGGAAATTTTGCGTCAGTTGCGCGATACGCAAAACGACACCAAGCTCTCCTTCAGACTTGAAGGCAAGGAGTTGCGCCGTTGGGCGGGGTGCCTTGTCCTGCGCGATCCCGTGCCCACAACCAAGGCCACCGATGCACTGGTCAAAGTCTTGGATTGGAAGGGCGAAGAGGAATTGAGCCTCGGTATTTGGGGAGGCGTGCTTCGCTTTGAGCCGTGCCAAGAGGGCGAAGACGGGTTTGACGCCCGAAAACTCAAGGACGGCGTGCTTGAGGTCAGACCGCGCAAGGGCGGAGAGAAAATTAAGTTGCATCGCCTGCGTCCGTCGAGAAACCTAAAGCAACTCTTTCAATCGGCAGGAGTGCCTTCTTTTGATCGCTCGCGCTTGCCGCTTGTGTGGTTGGACGGCGAACTGATTTTTGCGGCCGGTTTGGGCATGGAAGTCAGAAGCTTTGCAGACAAGGATTTGGTCAAAGACCGCATTCGCTTGGTGTGGGTGCCCGATAAGCCTTTGTTGGCGCTCTAACGCAAGTCAAAACAAGAATAAAAGAATCAACCAATGGCAAGAATTTCTAAAAAAGTCGCAGCCACGAGCGCCGATCTTTTTGGCGACGTTTTAATCGCGCAAAGCGGGGATTTGATCGCCGGTGTCGACGAAGCCGGTCGCGGCCCTTTGGCCGGGCCCGTGGTGGCCGCCGCAGTGATTTTGGATCCGGACAATCCCATCGAGGGGTTGCGAGACAGTAAAAAGTTGTCCGAAGAAGTGCGCGAGCGTTTGGCTGTGGAAATCAAAGCCAAAGCTTTGTGTTGGAGCGTGGCGCACGCCACGGTCGAAGAAATCGACGAAATCAACATTTTGCAAGCCACGATGCTTGCGATGAAGCGCGCCATCGAAGGCTTGACCGTCACCCCCGGACTCGTCTTGGTCGACGGCAACCGCCTGCCGCCCGTGAAGTTGCCGATGGACGCGATTGTCAAAGGCGACGATTTGATTCCGGCAATTTCCGCTGCTTCGATTATTGCCAAAACGACCCGAGACGGATGGTTGCGCGAGATCGACAAGACCTATCCGGAATACGGCTTTGCCCAACACAAAGGCTACGGTGTTAAAAGTCACGTGGCCGCGATTGAAAAGTACGGCATTTTGCCCGTGCATCGCAAAAGCTTTTCGCCCATTTGCGACATGCTCAAAAAAGAGAACAAAAATGAGGACACAAACCGTTCTTAAGTCCTGATAATCAGGCACTTTTGAGAATGACAATGCCGAAGTGTCAGTATTTTGCAACATCGGTGTTTCTCTGAATAGGGACGCTTGACGAACTTCTTTCAGTTAGAGAGAAAACGCATCAACCCCAATAAAATCAAGGTATTTATTGGGGTTGAATTATTTTTAAGCTCGTAACTGTTCTCATTTGGGCACGAAATATGCTGAGGGCACCGGGTAATACGCCAAAAGAAATCCAAAAAATTTTTTCGGATAGCAGGTTTATCGGCTAGGATTCGTGCTTCGTATGACGGGAGACCCCGGTTGTCCCCGCATTCGAAATTAAGATTTGGAGATACTTTTAAAATGAAAAAAACTGCTATCGCTTTGGCTGCCATCGTTGCAGCTTCTAGCTCTGCAATGGCTGCCGAGTTTACCGTTTTCGGTAAGGTCGACATGGGTTTGGCTTACAGCAACGTCGACTTGCACTCGGTTGGCACGTCCGAAACGTTCTCGATGGATTCCGGCAACAACTCCGGCTCCCGCTTCGGCTTCAAGGGTACGGAAGATTTGGGCAACGGCTATGCTGTGTCCTTCCACCTCGAAAACGGTTTCTCTGCCGATACGGGTGCTTTGCCTGACGGCGGCCGTCTCTTCCACCGCGAAGCTCGTTTGACCCTCGAAACGCCGTACGCTGAAGTCAGCTTCGGCCGCATGGGCGCTTTGACCGCCGGTGCCGGTACTTACGATATCTTCCAGGCCTACGGTGACGCTCTCGACGGCGGTTGGGCTTACACCGTTGACATCAACAACTGGGCTGATCGTTCTCGCTATGACAACATGGTGACCATCGCCACCCAGAAGTTTGCCGGTTTCAAGGGCTATGCTCAGTACTCCTTCGGTACGGATTCCACCGACAAATTGGATGATAACGTTACCAATGAACGTGCTACGCAGCGTTATGTTGGCGTCGGTGCCACCTATGACCTCGGTCAGTTGTCCGCAAGCTTCTTCTACGATTCTGTCCTTCGTCAGCACACCACGGACTCGTCCCCCAACGATGCTCATAGCCTGAGCCTCTCCGTTGCTTATGACTTTGAAGTTGCCAAGGTTCTCTTCGGTGCTCAGTACGGCTGGGATGAAAACATCAACTTCTTCACCGCTTCTTCCGATGATATCGCTGCTGATGCTAAGGGTTTGAAAGCTGACGGCTATCGCCTGGGCTTGAGCTCGATCGTTCCGTTGCCCTGCGGTACGTTGAAGGCCGGCGTCTACTACGGTGACGTCGAAACCGATGATGACATCAAGGGTAAGAACTTCAACATCACCGTCGGTCACGAATACCCCTGGAGCAAGCGCACCTTCTCCTACATCGGCTTGGGCTACAAGAACGCCAAGGTGGAAGACAAGGCTGGCAAGACCATCGAAGAAGAAAACAGCTTCACCGCCATGCTCGGTCTCGTGCACTCCTTCTAATATCGGCTAGAGAAGTTGATCTTCTCAAAACGATTTAGTTGAGTTACACCCCTGTAGACACACGTTGTTTACGGGGGTGAAATCTTTTTGGGGCAGAGACTTTCGGTAAAATGCAGTTCACGTTTTTTGAAATTTTCCGACCGAGCCATGCCTCAAGTCTTTGCCATTATTCCCGCTGCCGGAGTCGGTGCCCGCATGAAGGCCGACTGCCCCAAGCAGTACTTGCCGGTGGACGATGCAGGTACCCCCATGTTGGCGGCCACCGTCAAGCGTCTCGCAAGTGTGCCAGCGATTGACGCCGTCTACGTGACCGTGAGTCCCACGGACGAATATATCGATGATGTGGACTTGGGCCACGCCCGCATTTTGCGAGAAGGGGGCGCGACGCGTGCAGAAACCGTTCTCAACTCCTTGGGAGCAATTGCCGACGTTGCAAGGGCAGCGGACCTCGTCTTGGTGCATGATGCTGCCAGGCCCTTTGTCAGCCCCGATGACGTTGAGAGTCTCATTTCCCTGACCCGTAAGTGCCTCGAAGATAAAACCGCTGCAGGCGCCGTTTTAGCCGTTCCCGTGGCCGATACCGTCAAGCGCGTGGATGCCGAGGGCATTTTGACCGAAGACATCGATCGCGTGGGCTTGATGCGCATTGCGACGCCTCAGTGCTTCCCATACGGCTTGTTGGTAAGTGCTTTAGAAGAGGAAACGGACGTGACGGACGAATCAAGTGCCGTGCGTGCCGTCGGGCACAGGGTCAAAGTCTTGGAATCGACGCCAATGAACTTTAAGGTGACGCGCCCGCAAGATTTGGAATTGGCCAAAGTATTGAACTCTCCCAAAGGAAAGACGCAAATGAAACTTCGTATCGGCTACGGCTACGACTCGCACCGTTTGGAGGAAGGCCGCAAATTTATTTTGGGCGGCGTAGAAATTCCCCATACCCTCGGTTTGGCGGGCCATAGCGACGCCGATGCGCTCTTGCACGCCATTACGGACGCTCTGTTGGGCGCGGCCAAGTGCGGCAACATCGGGATGCTGTTTCCGGACAACGATGCGCAATTTAAAAATGCCGACAGCGCCGTGTTGCTCAAAGCCGCTTGGGACAAAGTGCAGACAACCGGCAAGTGGGAAATCCAAAACATCGACTGCGTGGTGGTTGCGCAAAAGCCCAAACTCAACCCGCATGTAGAGGCGATGTGCGCGCGCATTGCCGACATTCTTGAAATCGACGCCGATCAAGTTTCCGTGAAACCCAAAACCAACGAAAAACTCGGCTTT
>JAUNOJ010000270.1 GCA_030531135.1 Sutterellaceae bacterium
CCAAGAAGTAGCTTGCGCCCGAAGCATCGGCTTCGACGCGATAGTCGCCCGGCGTCTTGTAACTTTGACCGGCTGCGACATGAAAGCCCGTTTCTGTCTTTTCCACCCTCACCCCGAAAACGGCCATCATGCGCACCGTCATTTCCACATAGGGCTTGCTGATCAATTCGCCTTCGATTTCAACGGCGAGCGCTCGAGTCTTGGCCAACAAGGGCGAGACCAACAACACGGCCGTCAGAAATTGGCTCGACACATTGCCCTTGACCTTCACGGAATCGGCAATGCTTTTGGCCGGATGAAAGACCAACGGCGGATAACCCTCCTTGATGCCGTATTCGATATGCGCACCCAACATGCGAAGTGCGTCGACCAAGTCGGCAATGGGGCGCTCGCGCATGCGTTCTACCCCGTCCATACGGTAGTTGCCGCCGGCAAAGGCCAGCACGGCCGAAAGGGTGCGCGCCACGGTACCGGCGTTTCCCACAAAGATTTGGGCTTGGCGATTGGGAATCATGCCGCCGCAACCTTTGATAACGGCGCAATCGTCGGACTCGCGCACGATTTCAATACCGAGGTTGCGCAAAGAATCGATCATGCGATCGGTGTCGTCGGCCTTTAACAACCCCGTCAAACGCGTGGTGCCCTCGGAGAGCGCCGCCAGAAGAAGCGCTCGATTGGAAATCGATTTGCTGCCGGGCAACGTCACGGTGCCTTGGGCATGCGCAATCGGCGTCACGGTCAATTTTTCTCTTCTCTGAGTCATGGGGTTTGGCTCCAATTGTTTTTTCTAGTGCAAGGGTTTGCGTACAAAGAGTTTGCGACGCACGGCGCTGGCTTTTTCAAAAACGCGCTCAAGGGCGGCAATATCACCCTTTTCGATGGCGCGCGTGACTTGCGCCAAGTCGGCTTCAAAACCTTTGAGCGAAGTCAGAATCGCCTCTTTATTGGCGATGCAAATGTCGCTCCACATTCTTGAGCTTGATGCTGCAATGCGGGTGAAGTCTCTGAAACCGGCACCGGCAAAGGACAGGCGTCGGTCAAAGTCGTCTCCGTAAAGGAGACTGTCGACCATCACGAAACTTAAAATGTGCGGCACGTGGCTGACTTCGGCAAAGACCGTATCGTGCTCAGCTGGCGTCATGCGCAACACGTTGGATCCCGCTGCCTTCCAAGCCTTTTCCCAAAATTGAACCGCTTCGACATTCATGCCGAATTCGGGCGTGGAGATCGCCTTGGCACCGACAAACAAATCGCTTTGGGCATATTCGATTCCGGGCATTTCGCCGCCCGCAATCGGGTGCACGGGCGCATAGTTTTTGAATTTTTCACCCAAAGACCGCTTGGCTGCCGCAATCACCGACTGACGGCAGGATCCCACATCGGTGATGAAGGCCGAATCTTTGACGTACTTGCCGACCTCGGCAA
Organism: Sutterellaceae bacterium; assembly: GCA_030531135.1. Classification (GTDB taxonomy): domain Bacteria; phylum Pseudomonadota; class Gammaproteobacteria; order Burkholderiales; family Burkholderiaceae_F; genus Duodenibacillus. Next base: position 1,426 of record JAUNOJ010000270.1, read on the forward strand.
AAACGGCATCCATGGCCAGTACCGGCACAGCCAACATCACGGCATCGGCCTCTTTCAAAGCTTCTTCGATATTGGCGGCCACCTTGTCGACAATACCCAAGTCGGCTGCTTTTTGCACGTTTTCAATGCGCAAGTCGCAGGCGGAGACACAATCAAAAATCCCGGCCTTTTTCATGGCCCAAGCGGCGGAACCGCCGATTAAGCCCACACCGATCAAAGCCAACTGCATGTTCGGATTTCCTTTTTCTTGTTTTTTTAGACGTTAAGCGTCTTTCGTGCCGCAACAAAGGCCTCTTTGAAGCGGCGGTTGTCCTCGGCCGTACCCACGGAAATTCTGAGCCACTCGGGCAAACCGTAGCTTTTGACAGGACGCACGATCACGCCTTGCTTTAAGAGCTCGGTATTGATGTCGGCAGCCTTCTGACCCACCTTCACCAAAATGAAGTTGGCCCAAGTCTTCAGATACGTGAGTTTTTGTTCGTCAAAAAAGTTTTGAAGATCTTCGACGCCGGCTCGGTTGGTTTCGTAGACGGTCTTTAAAAATTCCCGATCGTCGATGCAGCCGGCAGCCGCCGCCTGCGCCAAATAATTCATGTTAAAAGGCGGGCGGATGCGATTCATCATTTCGATCATTTCGGGCTGCGCCACTGCGTAGCCCGCACGCAACCCGGCCAGACCGTACGCCTTGGAGAAGGTGCGCGTCACCAAAACGTTGGAGAACTTTTTGACCAACGCCACCGAATCCACGCGCATCTCGGAGGGCAAATAGTCGCAATAGGCTTCGTCAAAGACCACCACGCAGTCCTTGGGGACCGATTCGATAAAGCGCTCGATTTCTTCGCTTGTCAGTGCCAAACCCGTCGGGTTGTTGGGGTTGGTGATAAAGACCAAGCGGGTGCCCGGCACTTGGCATTCTTTGGCAATGGCATCCAAATCCACGGCAAAGTCTTTGGCAGGCACTTGTACGCATTGGGCACCGTTTTCCTGTGCGCTCAATTCGTAGACCGAGAACGAATACTGGGAGTAGACGCAACGCGTCCCGGGCGCCAACACCAAACGGGCGATCAAACCCAAAATTTCGTCAGAGCCGTTACCGGCAATCACCCACGCGTCGTCCACACCCAAAAACTTGGCGACCGCATTTCGGAAGTGACGCGCGTTGCCGTCCGGATAACGGAAAGCGTGGCAAGCGGCCTCAACCATGGCCTTTTTGGCCGACTCGGGCATGCCCAAGGGGTTTTCGTTACTGGCAAGCTTCACGATCTTGGTCGGATCGAGTCCGTACTCTTTTGCCGTTTCCTCGATGGGTTTGCCGGCCACGTAGGGAGAAATCTCCCCGATATAGTCCTTGGCAACAAAACCTTGTTGAGCCAT
>JAUNOJ010000271.1 GCA_030531135.1 Sutterellaceae bacterium
AATGTCTTACGACAGGTTCATCCCCCTATGCACATTTTGTTTTGGACAGCAATGAATATAAACAGTAAAGATAATGGACAATTCTCGAATTGAACTACCGCAAGCCCAACAATTCGCGGACAAGCCATCGGCGCTTCTTGCCGTCGATGGCTTGTTGGCGCAACTTAATGCACTGACGCCGATCACGCCGCCTGCTGTCGCACGCCTCACTGAAGAACTCAAGCTCGAAACGACATACGACTCCAACGCGATCGAAGGCTCAAAACTCTCTTTGCGAGACACCGTTGCCGTTGTCAAAGACGGCTGGATCGGTCAAGGTGCACGCGTCAGAGATGTCTTTGCAGCGCAAGGCTTTGCTTATGGTTACGACGCCATGTTCGAATGCTTAAACGAAAACAGGCCGGTCAACGAAGATTTAATCTTGCAGTTTCATCGCTATGTGATGCTCGGTGCCCGGCCGGAATACTGCGGCGCGTGGCGCGACCACGAGGTGCGCGTATTGGGTGCCGACTTTCGCCCGGCGCATCACACGGACGTCCCGAAAAAGGTCGCAGAACTCGTCTCATGGTATCGCCAAGAAACGATTCTTCATCCGATTGAAAAGGCCGCAAGGTTTCATGCGGAGTTCGAAACGATTCATCCGTTTCCCGACGGCAACGGCAGAACGGGACGACTACTTCTCAACTACATGCTGCTACAAGCCGGTCTTTGGCCCATTAACATCCGTTACCACGAAGACAGAGCCGATTACTACGCCGCACTCGGCGCTTTCCGCATCAAGGGGCACGCCGACGATCTGACGGTTCTCATCGCCCAACGAGAAGCGGCTCAGCTCGCTTATTGCATCAAAATCGCCCTTGAGCAGGAAGCTGCGCGTCAATCTCGAGAATGAAAAAAAATCGCAAGACCGGTTTCCGACACCCGATCTTGCGACTTCTCAACGTTTTGAGTTTCTTATTTTGCCGCTTGGCACTTGTCACACTCTCCGCAACTGCCTGAGCATTTGTGTTCCGTATGCCACTCGGGCTGAAGCGTCACGTGATCGATGCCAAAGCGCTTTTCAATCATGTCGCGTGCGTCGTCAAGCACCTTTTCCCAATCGACGCCTTCTTTCATGCAAAGGTGTGCCGACATTGCACCGTGGCCCGGTGCCAAGGTCCAAACATGCAAATCGTGCACACGCTTGACGCCTTCCAAGCGCGACAAAGCCTCTCCCACGTCATAGTAGTTGACGTCGCCGGGCACCGCATCCAAGAGCACGGCAGAAGACTCTTTCAACACGCCCCAAGTGGAGTGAAGCACCAGAGCGCCCACACCGAAAGAAAGCAGCGGGTCGGCAATGGCAAAGGATTCGCCTCCGAAGTAAATCAAGGCACCGGCCAAAATGGCTGCCACAGAACCCAATAAGTCGCCCATGACGTGCAAGAGCGCCGCACGGGTATTGAGGTTTTTCTTGTCTCGCGACAACGACCAAGCCACACCGATGTTAATGAGCAAACCGATGACTGCTACGATCATCACCGAGCCGCCTGCAACGGCAGGCGGTTCGTCCAAACGCACCACGGCTTCCCAGAAAATCCAGAAAACCACACCCAACATCACCAAGCCGTTTAAAAAGGCGGCCAAGACTTCAATGCGACCATGCCCGAAACTATGGTTGGCATCCACCCCTTTGCGCGAAATCCAGTTGGCAATCAACGCAAATAAAAGGCTGGCTGCGTCGGTGGCCATGTGACCGGCGTCACCGATCAAAGCCAAGGAGTTGGAAAGATAACCGCCCACCAATTCCACAACGGAAAAGCCCAACGTCAAGACGACGGCAAAGCCCAAAACGCTTAATTTCACGCGATCGGCACTGTGGTCATAGTGGCTGTCGCCCGCACGATGGTCGGAATACTTCACGGAGCAAGACATGTGTTTCACCTTAAATTGTTTGTTCTAAATAACAATCGAACTCATTTTCAGAGCCCTAAAAACACGAAACCCACGGAAATTACTTTCCGTGGGAATCGTTCGTTCACTTAAACGAGGTACGTTCAAGTGTCTGTTGAGGGGATTTTACTCCTTTTTGCCGCCGGTGAGCATCGGCACCACCGTGCCTTCGTTACCGGTCAACAGACCCGTCTTGGCGTAGGTCTGAAGCTTGGCGCGGGTATCGGTGATGTCGAGGTTGCGCATCGTCAACTGGCCGATACGGTCGACTGCGGTAAACATGGAGTCGCCCTTTTCCATCGTCAGACGTTCGGGTTCGTACGTCAGGTTGGGCGATTCGGTATTGAGAATCGTGTAGTCGTTGCCGCGGCGCAATTCGAGCGTGACTTCGCCGGTGATGGCGCTGGCCACCCAACGCATGGCGCTTTCGCGCAGCATGATGGCCTGGCTGTCGAACCAACGGCCCTGGTAGAGCAAACGACCCAAGCGACGACCGTTGATGTGATACTGCTCGATCGTATCTTCGTTGTGGATACCGGAAACCAAACGTTCGTAGGCGATGTAAAGCAGCGCCATACCCGGGGCTTCGTAGATGCCGCGGCTCTTGGCTTCGATGATACGGTTTTCGATCTGATCACTCATGCCGAGACCGTGACGACCGCCGATGCGGTTGGCTTCGTACATGAGTTCGACGGGATTTTCGAATTCCTTGCCGTTCAAAGCCACCGGACGGCCTTCTTCAAAGCGCACGGTCACGGTTTCGGGTTCGATCTTCACGCTTTCGTCCCAGAATGCCACGCCCATGATGGGTTCGACAATCTTCATGGAGGTGCCCAACTGTTCCAA
>JAUNOJ010000272.1 GCA_030531135.1 Sutterellaceae bacterium
GCGTAAAACGCATCCATATCCACATGGATGATTTTGCGCGTGGCGTGTGCGTGTAAGGTGTCGTCGCTCTTCATCATGGCGCCATTTTAACGGGCGAAAACTCGTGTGTCGCGCATGCACAATCGTAACGAAGAAAAACAAAATTTCTCGCGTCTTAAGCTACGCAAAAGCATCGCAAAAGGTTATCCTATATGCGACAAAATTTTGTTTGAGGAAAACAGCCATGTCCGAAGTCAAACGCCAATTGCCGCCTCCGATCGAAATGCAAATGCCCTTGGTACAAGTCCTCGGTCGCAGACGCTCCTCGCGAGAATTTGCGCCGCAAGACGTCGACGCCTCGATACTGTCAGCCGTCTTGTGGGCCTGTGCCGGACAGACCTTGCCCGACGGTCACCGTACGGTGCCTTCGGCGTTGGATAGCCGCGAAGTCCAAGCCTACGTCTTCGATCGCTTGGGCGTGTGGCGTTACGACCCCGCAGACAATACTTTGGTCGAAACCAACCGAGGCGACCAACGCGGCGCAACGACCGAAATTCAGCCTTTTGTGGCCAAGGCGCCCGTGACCATCATGATGATTGCCGACAAAAAGCGTGCCGACAAACGCATGAAGGGCGAAGGTTTGAAAACCATGATGGCCGTTGACGCCGGCTGCATGGTACAAGCCGCACAGATGGCCTGCACGGCCATGGGCTTGGCAAGTGTGCCGAGAGCGTCGTTCGATCCGGTCAAAGTCAGAAATGCGGCAGGTTTAAACGACGATCACGTTCCGTTGATGGCCGTCACAATCGGCTTTGGCGCTTAAAGTTTGCAAAAGAGAAATTCCCTATGGTGACATTGAAGTCTGAGAAAAAAGAAACGGCGGCGCCCGAGCGCCCGATCCCGGTGCCTCGCCCCATGACGATGGGCTTGACGGAAACCTTTATGAACCGTCGTTCGGGTTACGACTTTTCCGACGAGCCCATCAGCGACGAGGATTTAGCTTGTATTTTGTGGGCGGCAGAAGGCAACAACGGCAAAAATAAAAAGGATGATCATCGCACAACGCCCACGACGCTCAATTGGCGCGAAATCGATGTCTATGTCGTCAAAGCCAACGGCGTGTGGAAGTGGGAAGCCGACAAAAGCGTTTTGACGTTCGTGCACGACCAAGATCGTCGCAAAGACATGTGTCTGATTCAGCCTTTGGTGCGAAATGCGCCGGTGCATTTGGTCTATGTGTATGACGAAGCCAAAACCCAAGGCTTGGTCACGGATTTGGCCAAAAATATCGTTAAAGTGGCCAAGCGCGGCGACTGGTCCCAGATGACCGAAGACGTTTTGAAAAACGCGCCGTTACTTGATACCGGCGCCAAAGTGATGGCCGTTTACATGGCTTGTGCGGCTTTAAACGTCAATTGCTTGGCAAGACTGACCTTTGACGCAAAGAAGGTGCATAAGACACTGTTGCTTTCCGATACGCAAAAGCCCCTTTGCATTCAGACGTTGGGTTATAAGCCCAAGGGACTTTTGGACTTGATGTTCTGACAAGTTCGCTTGGCTTGACGCAAACCAAAATTTGTCACCTTTTTCCAAAAAGCCTTGCTCAGAATCTTCTGAGTAAGGCTCATTTTTGCGTTGACACGAACGCCCTAGGTATTTCCCTATAGGGTTTCGGATATCTTTCACTGGAAAATTCGTCTCTTATTTTCGTCTTTTCTTGCCAACCCGCGCCGTTACTCGCTCGGCACAAAATCGGTTTTTGTCTTTGATCTTCGTCTCTTTGACAAAACACCTGTCTCAGTCGGCCTAGCCCCTTTGCACTAAGTTGAAATGCCTAAGATTTTGAAGATAATTGACGACAGTCCCTTCATTTCGGGGGACTGACCAGAAAAAAACGGCATGAGACCGTGAAGTCGCCGCTCCCCAAATCGTATGAAAACGTTTGTCGGCGATCTTTGAAACTCAATGCCAAAAGGAGAGATAAAAAATGCGAGAGATCCAAGACGCAGCCTCTGTGTCCGTCTCCCGCCGAACCTTGTTGGGTGCCGCCGGTGCGACCGGTACGGCCCTTGCAACCGGTTTGGGGTGGACTGCTGCCGATGCAGCCCTGGCTCAGAAGGTCGAAGACCTCAAAAAAGAAGGTTGGGAAGCGCATCCCTGTGCATGTATGATGTGCGGCGGTTACTGCGGTTTACTGGCCATGCACAAAAAAGGCGAACCCGTGAGCCAAGAAACGGTTCGCATCATGCCCAATCCCACTCATCCGCAGCGCGGTTGTTGCGCACGCGGGGCGTCAGCCATGTGGGTGTGGAATTCCCCGATGCGCTTGAAGAAACCTTTAAAGCGCGTGGGCGCCAAGGGCGAAGGCAAGTTTGAAGAAATTTCCTGGGATCAGGCTTTAAACGAAATCGCTGCCAAAGTGAAAGCGATCGTTGAAACTGACGGCGAACGCGCCGTCTCCATGACGAGCCACAACTACACCAACTTCCAAAAGTGGTTCGGTTGCGCTTTGGGCACGCCCAACATCATCAGCCACTCTTCGACTTGCAACTCCGCTTCCGTAGCAGGCCGCCGCATGGTTTTCGGCAAAGGTTTTGACGGCGCAGGCAAGGTCGAACCCGACTACGCCCGCTGCAAATTCCTGCTTTGCGTGGGTCGCACCTTAAACTGCGCCATGGGCGTTTCCGCCGTGGTTGCACGCGCCAAGATGGACGGATCCAAGGTCGTGTTCGTCGATCCGCGCATGCCCGAAGGCGCACTGACCGGGT
>JAUNOJ010000273.1 GCA_030531135.1 Sutterellaceae bacterium
GTGGCAGGGTAGCGACAAGGTCACGACGGCAGAGTCGATGAGCGACGCCGTCAAAGCTGCCTTGGCTGCCAAACAAGGACGCTGGGCGTTTGTGCAGGTGATGTGCGCGCATACGCCCGACGACGAGTGTGCGAACGCCAAAGATTTGGGTGACATCGCGATCTTTGCAAGTTTCGATCCGGTCGCCTTGGATCAGCTGGCTTGCGACATCGCCTACGGTTCGGCGCCCGATGCGGCAACGCGAGCGCGTTGGGAAGACTATCACTCGGCGTTTTTGCCCGAGACGGCTTCTAAGAACGGTGTCGGACGCAATACGTACCGACTCGTTGAAATCTGATTTGATTTTTTCTTCTTCTCTCCCTGAGGGCAATGAATCAAGCTTCACTTGAGAGTTGCCCTCATTTTTTCTACGTAAATTTCACTATGTGTTTTGCCTTTTGTATAAGGCGCGCACTATAGATAATCACAAAGTGGCAAAACTAAGCACTTTTAATTAGGTCGTTTGGCTGTCAAGTTTTACAATTCGAAACGTTCGTAAACAACGTTTTGTCGCATTGGCAAAACGTGCCTCGTTTCGAGGCTTTGTCTAACCAATTTTGCTGTCGGCACTTCGATTCTGCCCGAGCTTCGGTTCGGGAAACAGAAAACAAAAACATTACAAAGAAGTGCCGGATTTTCAAGGGAGAATCTTATGGACAAAACAGCAATCAAAAACTGGGCCATCGTCTTGGGCCTAGGTGCCGTCATCTGGTTCCTACCGGTTCCCGACGGCTTGACGCCGGCTGCCTGGCACCTCTTTGCCATCTTTGTGGCAACGATTGCGGGCTTTATTTTGCAGCCGATTCCGATGGGTGCCGTGGCATTCTTGTCGCTTACCCTTTGCGCGTTCTTCGGTATTTTGAAGACCAAAGACGTTTTGATGGGCTTTGGCAACGGCACAATCTGGTTGATCGTGTGTGCCTTCTTCCTGTCACGCGGCTTCATCAAGACCGGTTTGGGTCGCCGTATCGCCTTTTGCATCATCAAGGCCATCGGTAAGAGCGCCGTGTCTTTGGGCTATTCCATTTGCTTGGCCGAACTCATCATCAGTCCGGCGATGCCTTCTGCCACCGCTCGCGGGGGCGGCGTGTTCTATCCGATCGTGCAGTCTTTGAGCTCGGCTTTCGGTTCTGAGCAGGGTCCCACGGCAGGCAAAATCGGCAAGTACCTCATGCAGGTGGGTTTCCATGCCGATGCCGTCACTTGCATGATGTTCTTAACCTCCATGGCGGGTAACCCCTTGTGCGTGGGCTTGGCAGCTTCTGCTGTGGGTGTCGAACTCACTTGGATGCAGTGGGCAGTTGCCGCCATCGTGCCGGGCTTGGTTTGCTTGTTCTTGGTGCCGTTGGTGCTTCTTAAAATTGCTCCTCCGGAACTTCGCAGCATTCCGAACGCTCGCAATCTCGCCGCTGAAGAGCTTGCCAAGATGGGCAGCATGAGCAAGGACGAATTGGTTTTGGCCTTTGTCTTTGTGATGTGCTTGGTCTTGTGGGCTACGGGTAGCTGGACCGGTTTGGGTGCAACTCCCATTGCTATGCTGGCCGTTTCCATCATGCTCATTGCCAAGGTTTTGAGCTGGAAAGACATCCTTTCTGAAAAGGGTGCTTGGGACGCCATGTTCTGGATGGGCGGCTTGATGGCTTTGGCAACGGCTTTAGCGAAGTCCGGTTTCATCAAGTGGGCTGCAGCCTTTATCGCAAGCGGCATTTCGTCGGCTCACATGGGTTGGATTGCCTCGTTTGTGATCATCAGCTTGATCTACACGTATTCGCACTACTGCTTTGCCTCTGTGACGGCTCGAATTTCGGCTATGTACGCCGCCTTCGTGGCTGTGGCCGTGGCTTGCGGTGCGCCTGCTCTGATGACGGCCGTGGCATTCGGTATCTTTGCCAACCTCCCCATTTCGTTAACGCACTACGGCAACGGTGCCGCTCCGGTTTACTTCGGTGCCGGTTATGTGTCTCAGGGCGAATGGTGGCGTAACGGCTTTGTGATCTGCACGGTCAACACCGTTGTTTGGCTCACGGTCGGTATGGCTTGGTGGAAGGTGATCGGTCTGTTCTAATCGAATTGAGTCGATAACTTTCTGAGAATTCACCCCTGCGACCGCAACGGTTTCGGGGGTGAACTTCTTTTGAGCGTTCCCCATCTGGGGACAGAAATTCGGGTTTGTTACATTGTCTGACGGCAAATACCATCCCGCTTCGCTAGGGTTTGGTAATCTTGACAGGAAAAAGTCCGTTGCGTTTGGGGCAATGGAACACAGGGAAGTTTTAGGGGTGTGGAAAATGAAAAAGTTATTGTTTGCGCTTTTGTTTGTAAGCGCCGCCGCGCAGGCGTTTCAATTGAATCAAGACGGCACGGTGACGACCGATGACAATACCGTGATGGCGCCCGACGGGAGTTTTCACTCCGCCACCGATGCGCGTCAGCATCCGGACGGCGGTTTGCACGGGACTTTAAAAGACGATGCTGCCAAGAATGCCGAAGCGGCCATTGAAAGCGGCGGTCAGGGGTTTGTACACAAGGACGGGTCGATTGATCGCACGCCCGATTATGAAAAGCCTCAGATGAAGAAGTAATTTGAACGGTTGAATTTTGATGCCCTCGAAGCCGGTGACGGTTTCGGGGGCATTTCTCTTTGGATGACTCAAACGATGTAGATGGCGATTTGAGTTACTTCTGCACTTTCGACTCCTGCAATG
>JAUNOJ010000274.1 GCA_030531135.1 Sutterellaceae bacterium
CATGGGTGAAATGAGTTTTTACTGTGCTTTGGCCGACGTTTGTCTGATGGGCGGAAGCTTCGGTGGATTCGGTTCGCAAAACCTGATCGAACCGGCCGCTGCCGGTGCTCCCGTCATCTTGGGTCCCTCGACCTTTAACTTCGCCAAGCCGGCAGAAGATGCCGTGGCCATGGGGGCAGCTCAACAGGTGGAAAATGCTCAAGAAGGTTTTGCCGCGGCTTGCAGTTGGCTTGTCGACGGAAGTCTTGCCGACAGAAGTCAAAAAGCGAAAGCTTTCGCGCAAACCTACACGGGCGCGACGCAAAAGCAAATGGCCGTGATTGAAGAAATTTGGGCGGAGACTGTCAAATGATCAAAAACGTTTTGTCGATTGCAGGCGTCGATCCTTCGGGCGGCGCCGGGGTTTTGGCCGATATCAAAGCGATGTCTGCGTTGGGAACCTATGCGATGGGGGTGGTGGCGGCACTTACCGCACAAAACACACAGGGTGTGACGGGGGTGATGCCGGTTCCGGCAAGTTTTGTGACAGAGCAGCTCGATACGCTTTTTGCCGATGTGCGGGTAGATGCCGTCAAAATCGGCATGCTCGGCGCCATCGACGTGATGGAATCCGTTGCCAAAGCTATTGAGCGCTATCGACCGCCGCATGTGGTTCTCGATACGGTGATGGTGGCTAAGAGCGGCGACAGATTGATGCCCGATGAGGCGGTCGACTTTTTCAGAAGCCGCATGTTGCCGTTGGCCGACATGATTACGCCCAATTTGCCGGAAGCCGGCGTGTTGCTCAATCGAGAATTGGCAACGCTTGACGATATGCGTGGTGCACTTGTCGAGTTGGATGCGCTGTGCAATCACAAGGCGGTGATTTATTTGAAGGGCGGGCATCTGGAAGAGGGCGAATCCAAAGATATGATTTTCAATCACGGTCAAGTCATCGAATTGCCGTTTGAAAAGATTCATACCAAAAACACGCACGGCACCGGGTGCACGTTGTCGTCCGCTTTGGCAGCGCTTTGGGCGCAAACGGACGATGTGGAAGTCACGGTACGCAAGGCCAAGGCCTATATCGCGCAAGCCATCGCCGCAAGCGACGAGTTGACGGTGGGTTCGGGCCACGGGCCGGTGCATCATTTTGTCGAGCTCTATCGCAAATAAGCTCCGATACAGACACAATCGCAGACACGAAGCCCGATTTGGCACCAGAAGCCAGGTCGGGCTTTTGTTCAATAGTAATCGCATGATTAGTTTGGATTTTAAAGATGTGTTTTTCTAATAGATGTTGCTAAAAGTACTCAAAAAAGAAATTTTCCAATCATAGAGAATATATTTGACGACGAAATTTCTATAGTAAAATCAAATACTTGGCTAAAAAGCAAGTCGAAAGAATTATCTATATTTAATTAGGTGTTTACCCCCCCCAGTTTTAAAAATAAATTTTCTTTATGTTCAACATCGACGTGCTTTCTGCCATCAATCTATTGAAGATTTGAGGACGGGGTTTTGCACGTTTTTCAAGTTGAAATTTCAAAGAAATGGAATAAGTACTTATGAATCAAACATTTCGCGTTGTTTTCAACCGCGCTCGCGGTGCCTTGATGGTTGCCAACGAAGTGACGAGCTCGGTTCAAAAGAAGGGAACTAAGACCATGGTGGCTGTTGCTGCAGCCGCAATGATGGTGGGATCTGCAATGGCTGAGGATGCCGAAATTGTGGTACCCAAAAAAGAAGCTGTAGCGGTCACTCCGTCTATGACGGTGACGACGCCGACGGTTGCTGAAAATTCCGCCAAAGCCAATACCGGTTTATTCGTTGTTTATGACGAACTAGCAGCGGTTGTGACGGGTAACTCCGATTTTGGCGCGAGTGCTGCGGTTGGAGAAGGCGCACAGGCCTCCTATACGATGAAAGAAGAAGGCCAAAATCAATTTGGTTTGAACGGCGGCTCCTACTCCGGTTTTACCGCTGCCAATGGTAACGAAACCGCTGCCGCAGGCGGTTCCATTTTTGGCGTGTACGGTGCCTCTATTAATGCCAAAGTCGAAGGCGTAACTTTCGAAGACAATACCGCTTCTCGTGGCGGTGTGGGTTATGTACGCAGCGACAAGACGTTTGAAGTCACCGGTTCTACGCACACCAACAATACTTCTACCGGCTCCGCTGGCGTTTATGATTTGCACGGTTTGAACGGTTCGTTGACGGCAACGATTACCGGTAGCAAATTTGAAGGCAATAAGGCTACGGCCAATGCCGGCGCCATTCGTGCTGAAAAGACCGCATTGACGATCAAAGATTCTGAATTTAAAAACAACGTAGCAACCGGTACGGAAGGTAAGAATGGTCGCGGCGGTGCTATTGAAGCTATCAATGGCAGCAAACTGACGGTTGAAAATACGACATTTGACGGTAACAGTGCAATTCAAGGCGGTGCCGTTCTTGCCGATAATTCGACGTTGGTGTTTACTGATACGACGTTTACGAACAACACCGCTCAGGCTTGGGGTGGTGCAGTTCGTTTCTGGCAAGACAATCAGACTGAAGGTTCCGACGTGACCTTTGCCGTGACCGAGGGCAAAGATATTGCTTACGTCGGAAATAAGGCCGGTCAGGACGAAGCGTTGGCTGAAAAGTATGCCGATATGGGCGGTCTGCTGTATATGGGAACCGCCGGCAAGGTTGACTTCGCGATGGAAAAAGACGCTACTTTGACGATTGGCGAAGCTTCAGCTACGGACAAG
>JAUNOJ010000275.1 GCA_030531135.1 Sutterellaceae bacterium
GTCTGCGTATCGGCGTGGTGGTTGCACGCTTTAACGAATATGCCGGCAAGGAAGAATTCGAAGCTTGTTTGGAAGAGCTCATCAAGCTCGGTGTCGAAGAAGAAGATATCACGCACGTGACCGTTCCGGGTGCATTGGAAATCCCATTTGCTTTGACCCGTTTGGCCGAAACGAACGAATACGACGCTCTCATTGCTTTGGGTGCCGTGATCCGCGGTGAAACCTATCACTTCGAAATCGTTTCCAACACCTCTGCTGCCGGCGTGGCTCACGTCACCGAAATGTACGACATTCCGGTTGCCAACGGCATTTTGACCACCGAAAACGACGAACAGTGCAAGGCCCGTACCAAGATGAAGGGGCAGGACTGCGCACGTTGCGCCGTCGAAATGGCCAATTTGAACGAACAGTTCCCGTCCATGGGCGACTTCTTCGGGGATGACGACGATGAGTGATAAGCAACGTCTGCCTTTAGCAGGCGCTCGTCGCAAGGCACGCGAATTTGCGCTCCTGGGCGTTTATGAAGCATTGACCAATCCGCAGGCCGACTTTGCCGCCATTGACGCCAACCTGTTGAGCGTCATTACCGACGACGGCGAACCGATGGCCGGTTGCGATTTGACCGCAGAAGATTTCGCCACGTGCGACAAGGCTTTTTATGCCGAGTTGCTCGACGGCGTGATGACCGAACGCGATTTGATTCTGGAAAAGATCTCCGCACACTTGGATCGCGATCCGGCTCGTCTTTCCGTGGTGGAACGCGCTTGCTTGATGATCGGCACGTGGGAATTGATGCACCGCATTGAAAATCCCTATCGCGTGGTCATCAACGAAGCGGTGGAATTGTCCAAGCAGTTCGGTGCCGACAAGGGCTATCGCTTGGTCAACGGCGTGCTTGACAAGGTTGCCGCCGACGTGCGTCCCGACGAAGTGGCACAAGGTTAAGAGAAAAGAAAATTCTTCGGAATTTTTCACGGCAGACTCCGATTTCTCATCCAGAGGAAAGGAGCCTGCCGAATTTTTTTGTTCGTCACGGCGTGCGCAAAGACGGCAAAAAGGACTAAACTAGTAGTTAGAAATCGACAAAATTGGGAATAATTCTCAAATTTTTCAAAGATTTCGAGCGCTCGACAAAGGAGGGCGAAGATGGCTCAAAACGGTGAGTTTCAGATTATCGAACGGTTCTTTACGCATGAAACGTTCGGCGCATGGAAAAGCAAAGGCGTGGGCGACGATTGTGCCATTGTCGATTTACAAGGCGCGCGCATTGCGGTGACCACCGACATGATGGCGGTGGGCACGCACTTTTTGCCCTCGGCACTGCCGCAAGATGTGGGGTATAAGGCTTTGGCCGTCAATTTGTCCGACTTGGCCGCAGCCGGCGCCGTGCCGCGCGCCTTTTTCCTTTCGATTGCCTTGCCTGCGCGAGACGACGCGTGGTTGGCCGGCTTTACCGAAGGTCTAATGGCGCTTTCGCACGAAGCTCAATGTCCGCTTTTAGGGGGCGATACGACGCGAAGCGCCCCGGTTGGCGAAGCCAGAGCGCCTGTCACCATTTCCATTACCGCCATGGGCGATTTGCCCGCTCAAATGGGTTTGACGCGTGCGGGTGCCCGTCCGGGCGACGATATTTGGGTTTCCGGTAGTGTGGGTGGGGCATACGCTGCACTGATGCATCGCTGGGGCAAGTGGACGTTGCCTGCGGATTTGTTTCCGTCGGCAGCCGAGCGCATGGATCGCCCTCAGGCTCGCAATGCTTTGGGGACGGCACTGCTCTCGAGTGCTACGGCTTGCGCGGATATTTCCGACGGCCTGGCGCAGGACTTGGGGCATATTTTGGAGCGTAGCGACGTTGCCGCCGATGTCGACTGGGATTTGGTGCCGGTGCATCCGGCCGTGCGCGCACTGAGCGATGCGATGCAATTGGAAGCTGCCATGAGCGGCGGCGACGATTACGAGTTGGTATTTACGGCACCGAGTGAAAAGCGCGGCCTTATCGAACAAGCGGCGATTTCGGCATTGACGCCGGTGACGCGTATCGGAAAAGTCGTGGCCAAGCCCGCCGACTTCGACGGTACGAGACTCAAAATTTACAACGCTCTGGGAGACAGGTTGCTGTTGCCAGTTTCCGGATTTGATCACTTTGCCCAAGGCGAGTGATCAGAGGAAGTTTTTAATACATGGGTTTGAGAAACAAATACAGTTCAGACAATCCGGCATACGCCCTGCGACCCGACATGCGATTCGTGTTTTCGCATCCGGCGCATGCCGTGGCTCTGTTTTTCGGCGCCGGCGTGATGCGACCGGGGCCCGGTACGTGGGGTACGCTTGCCGGCGTGATTGTTTGGGCTGCTCTTGTGCAATTTTTGGATTGGCGCGCCTTGGTTGCCTTGATATTGGCAACATTTGTTTTGGGTGTTTGGGCAAGCCAAAAAACGGGGGAAGACTTAGGCGTCGAAGATGCCGGCTGTATCGTCATCGACGAAGTGGTGGCAGTCTGGATCGTATGCCTTATTTTTCCTCAAAATTGGGTGTGTTGGGCGGCGTCCTTTGTTGCATTTCGCATTTTCGATATCGTGAAACTGCCTCCGGCAAGTTTGATTGATGAAAAAATGCACAGCGGCTTCGGAGTGATGCTCGACGATTTGCTGGCAGCGGTTTGGGCCGTTGCAGCTCTCCTACTTTTGGACTGGACGCTCGCAAAGGTCTTCGAGAAAAGTATGGCCTTTTTAG
>JAUNOJ010000018.1 GCA_030531135.1 Sutterellaceae bacterium
CCGGATTCGCCGCAACAACGATCGGTCAAGACGACCTTGGACTTGTCTTCGGGACGAATGAGGCTGTTGACCGTCTCGATCGGATTGGGCGTATTGAACGGCGAGTGACAAGGGTCGTGGTAGAGGTAACGCAAGTTTTCTCCGCCGTCGATTTTGACTCCCTTTTCGGCCAAGTATTCGTGCGCATCCATCACACGGCACCCCGGGAAAATTTCCTCAAAGTGATAGTCTTTGAGTTGTTTGAGGCACGTGCCGCAAGACACCAAAACGGTTTTGATATCGAGATAATTGAGCGTATTGGCCACACGGTGGAAAAGTACGCGGTTATCGGTGACGATTTTTTCACTCAAATCCTGTTTTCCTGCGCCCTTTTGCGGATAGCCGCAACAAAGAAACTTCGGCGGCAAAACCACCTGTACGCCGATGTCGTAGAGCATGGCCACCGTCGCCAAACCCACTTCCGGATACAGACGTTCGTTGCCGCATCCCGGGAAGTAAAAGACGGCTTCGGCGTCCGTAGCCTGCTGATGACGAATGATGGGTGCAACCGTCGGGTCGTTGATCGACAGGAGCGTACGCAGAGTTTTGTCCATTCTGGGCACGGGAAGTTTGCGATTGACCAGCGTGACGGTTTTTTCGATCAACCCCGGTTTGCCGATGGTGGCGACGGGGCGCTGAAGCCCGGCTCGGGCTGCCGAGGAAAAAATGTCGTTGGCGGCGCGCTCGGCTCTGAAACCGATGTTAACCAAAGCTTTTCGCGCCAATTCCACAGCCTTGGGATTGGAAAGTTCCAAGAACTTCATGCCGGCCGTTTTGGCTGCGGTGGAAGTTGCCGCACCGCAGTGTTCCAACATTTGTCGAACCAAAATCGTCACTTCGCCGAAGTTGATTTTGACCGGACAGGGATTCTTGCACTTCATGCACAGCGTGCAATGTTCGCCCAAATCTTCAAGCGCTTGCAGATGCAGTTTGGATAAACCGCGGCGCGTTTGATTTTCATATAGAAATGCTTCGATCAACAAACTTGTTGCGATGATTTTGTTGCGCGGCGAGAAAAGCAAGCTTGCACGCGGTACGTGCGTGGAGCATTTGGACTTGCACTTGCCGCAGCGCAGACAGTTTTTAATTGCATCGCTGATGGCCTTGACCTGCATTTGCTGCATGATCAAAGATTCGGCACCGAGCAAACTGAACGAGGGCGTGTAGATGCTGTCGAAATCGATATCTTTGGAGAGTTTGCCGCGGTTAAACACGCGATCGGGATCGGCCTCTTTCAAATAGGCGTGATAGGGTACCAAACCTTCGGGATCCAAAAATTCGATTTTGGTCAAGCCGATGCCGTGCTCGCCCGAAATAGCGCCGCCCAATTCTTTGGCTTTTGCCATGACCATACGTACGGCTTCTTGGCCCTTGAGCATCATGGCGTAGTTGTCGGAATTGAGCGGTACGTTGGTGTGGACGTTACCGTCGCCTGCGTGCATGTGCAATGCAATGAAGACTCTGCCTTTGAGTACGCGATCGTGGATCGAATCGATTTCGTTACGCACTTTTTCAAATGCATCGCCCGAGAATAAATGAAACAGTCCTTGGCGTACTTCCTTTTTCCACGAAATGCGAACGAGTCTGTCGTAGACGGCGTCAAAAAGCGGTGCCTGTTTGCCGTAACGTTTGATCTTGATGCCGCGGTCGTAGAGATTGACGGCAATGTCCTCGATAGGCGTATCGAGATTGGCAAGAACAAATTGCCAACGCTCTTTGGCTTGGGCAATCAGCTCGCGAGCAGCGGCTACCGGTTGCGCCAACAGTGCTTCTTTGGAAACGCCTGCCGTGACGGCGGGCATGCCCAAAGAGATGTAGCCCGCAAGGTAATCGTCGACGGCATCCAAAATTTCCAACTTGTTGGTGATGGAGCACTCGATATTGAAACGCTCGCACGCCAAGGTGTATTCGCCGATGCGATTGAGAGGAATCACAACGTCTTCGTTGAGCTTAAAGGCGTTGGTATGTGCACTGATGGCAGCCGTACGACTTCGCTCATGCCAGAAGCGGAAACGATCCTGCTCTGTCTTGGCGATAAAGCTGCGGCAATTCTTATCGGTGCACATGGCACACACTTCTGCCGTGATTTCGTCGAGAGCCGCTTCGTCGTCGCTCACAATATCGCCGACCAAAACCATCTTGGGATAGTCGTTGCGCTGACTCTTGACCGGATAGTTGACGGCATGCAGATATCTGTCGTCAAGGTGTTCGAGCCCTGCCAACATACAGCCTTTGGGGTGCTTGTCCAAAAAGTCGGTAATGCGAACGATGGCAGGGCCGGCTAGCGTGGCGGCACCGAAAAATTCCAAGCAGATCGTCCGCGTGAATTTGGGCATGCGATGCACGATCCAGCGTGCCGAGGTAATGAGCCCGTCAGTCCCTTCTTTTTGCACGCCGGGCAAACCGCCAAGGAATTTGTTGGTGACGTCTTTGCCGAGTCCGGCTTTGCGGAAAATTTTCCCGGGCATCGAAAGTTCGCGCACATTCAAAACGCGCGCATGCGCCGGATCGGCCATGCGTCCGTCTTTGACGGTAATGCGCCAAGTGACGGTTTCCTGCTTGTGGATTTTTTGGAAATTATGGTTGACGCGCTCGACTTCCATCCAATTGCCGTCGGCCGTCACCATGCGAAACGAGGCCAAATTGTCAACGGCCGTGCCCCATAAAACGGCTTTCTTACCCCCGGAGTTTTCGGCAATGTTGCCGCCTACGGTCGAGCTGTCGGCGCTGGCCGGATCGACGGAAAAAACAAGACCTTCACGGGCGGCGGCTTCGGAGACGCGGCGTGTGACGGCACCGGCACCGGTCGAGATGATCGGATGCGACTGGATGTGACCGGGCAAAATGACGTGCTCGATATTGCCGATTCTGTCGAGTTTTTCGGTATTGATGACGGCGCTCATTTCACTCATCGGAACGGCCCCGCCCGTATAACCGGTACCGCCCCCGCGAGGAATGATCACCAAGCCTAATTGGATGCAGGTACGCACCAGCGACGGGATTTCCTGTTCGTTGTCTGGGGTTACCACGACAAAGGGGTAGGCGATGCGAAGGTCGGTGGCGTCTGTGACGTGTGCAGCGCGCGTAAAGGCGTCAAAGCGAATATTGTCTTCGCGAGTGCAACGCTTAAGCGCTCGAACAACTTTGGATCTCAAAGCTTTTGTGCGGGCAAAACCCGCTTCGAATTTACGCACGGCTTTGTAGGCATAACTTAAGAGTTTCACCACTTTTGCATCGCGCTCTTTTCGAGACGTATCGCGACGCTTGTCCATTTCTTTGAGACGGTGTTCCAGTGCGTCGATCAAAAGTTTGCGTCGATCGACATTGGTCAGCAAATCTTCTTGCAGATACGGATTGCGATCAACGACCCAAATGTCGCCCAAGACTTCGTAGAGCATTCTGGCGCTGCGGCCGGTACGCCGTTCGTCTCGCAATTCGCACAATAATTTCCAAGCGTCGTGCCCCAACAGACGAATCACGATTTCACGATCGGAAAACGACGTGTAGTTGTAGGGGATCTCGCGAATGCGGCTCAATTGGGCCGCTTGATTTTCGGTTGCCATCGCTATGAAGTCTCTGGTCGGGAATTTTTCCAAGAGATGCGGCAAAAGCGTTTTTTGCGTATCTCCGTCACGGGGTTCAATGTCGTATTGTATCGAGTTGTGGGAAAAATGACTTCGATAAAAGCTGTAGAAATTGACAATAAATGAAAAAACACAGGTAAATTTGTCATTTAAATATGGATATTTTGTACGAAATACAACACATTCGCGAGTTTTTTTAGGGTTGATCTGCAAGATTTTTTTGTGTCTGTGTTGCGCAAATGCAAAAAACGCTCGTATATTTAGTGCTTCGACAAAAAAAACTCCCTTGGATAACGAAAGAAAATGCCGGAAAAACTTGATCGTGAAACTTATCTGCGTCGCATTTTGACGGCGCGCGTCTATGATGTTGCGCATGAATCCGCACTGGACGAAGCGCATCGCTTGTCTCGAAGAATCGGTAATAAAGTGCTGTTAAAGCGTGAAGACACCCAACCGGTGTTTTCGTTTAAATTGCGCGGCGCTTTTAACAAGATGGTTCACTTGACGCAGGAAGAGCGTGCACGCGGCGTGATTTGCGCTTCCGCGGGCAATCATGCGCAGGGTGTGGCTTTGGCGGCCAAACGTTTGGGATGCCGCGCAGTGATTGTGATGCCGGTGACGGCGCCGCTGTTAAAGGTTGAAGCGGTTCGCAATTTGGGCGGCGAAGTTGTTTTGGTCGGCGAAAGTTTTTCGGATGCCGCCCAACACGCCGCCAAAATGCAAGAAGAAGAAGGTTTGACCTTTGTGCATCCCTTTGACGATCCGCTCGTGATTGCCGGTCAAGGGACGATCGGCATGGAAATTTTGCGTCAATACCAACCCGGCGACGGTTCTCGTCCCGATGCCATTTTCGTTCAAATAGGCGGCGGCGGTTTGGCTGCCGGGGTGGCAACGTACATCAAGGCTTTGTATCCCGAAATGAAAGTGATCGGTGTCGAAACCGAGGATTCCGATGCGATGAAGCGCTCGATCGATGCCGGAGAAAATGTCACCTTGGACGATGTGGGGCTGTTTTCCGACGGTACGGCCGTCAAGCGTGTAGGCGACGAAACTTTGCGTCTGTGCAAAGAAAATCTCGATGACATCATTTTGGTTTCAAGCGACGAGATTTGTGCTGCCATCAAGGATATTTTCGAAGATACGCGCACGATCGTCGAGCCTTCGGGCGCCTTGTCGTTGGCCGGTCTCAAGGCTTGGGTGCGTCGTGAAAACGCCGTGAACAAGACGTTGGTGGCCATTACTTCGGGCGCCAATATGAATTTCGACCGTTTGCGTTTTGTGTCCGAACGCGCTGAATTCGGCGAAGAAAAAGAAGCGGTTTTTGCCGTGACGATTCCTGAAGAAAGAGGGTCGTTCCGTCGCCTGTGCAAGTTGGTCGGCAGCCGTAACGTCACCGAATTCAACTACCGTATGAGCGATGCCGAGAAAGCCTATATTTTTGTCGGTATTCAAACGGCCAACTCGGTCGACGCCGACAAGCTTGTGCACATCTTCAAGGAGTCGGGGTTCGATACGCTGAATTTGACCCATGACGAATTGGCAAAGTTGCATTTGCGTCATATGGTGGGCGGTCACAGCAAGTTGGCCGTCAACGAACATCTGTTGCGTTTTGAATTTCCGGAACGCCCCGGTGCTCTGACCAAGTTCCTGACGTCGATGGCACCGCAATGGAATATTTCTCTGTTCCATTATCGAAACAACGGTGCCGATTTCGGTCGTGTGTTCGTCGGTATTCAGGTGCCGCCCGAAGACGGAGATCTTTTCAACGAGTTCCTCAATAAGTTGGGGTACCGTTATTGGGAAGAAACGAACAATCCTGCCTGTCGTTTCTTCCTCGGTTAACGCAATCGATCAGGCTTAATTGGACGGCGTGCGAATCAGGCGCGCCGGGGTGCTTGGGGCTTTGTCGACGAGTCGATAAAGCCCCGAGTCGTCTTCAAGCACGTCAAAATGCCATTTGACGTTGCCGCGCATATCTTCCAGCCACACGTCGCGCGGCAGATCCAATTCGTCCAGATTGCTGTTGATAAAGCTTTCGGCTTCAAAAGGCGTGGCAAAGTTTTCCCAAAATTCGCCGTAATCCACAATGATTTGAACAACCAAATCGCGACGCATTTATGCCTCCACGCGCGTTAAAAGACGGGCGATGACGCCGGTGAGTTTTTCAAGATAGTCCAATTTAAGCATTTCGTCGGGGCCGTGGGCGTTGGAGCCCGGTCCCAAAACGCCCGTCACGAGCATCTGAGCATTCGGGAAGTGCGACTGCATCAAATTCAGAATCGGAATCGAAACACCGTCACAGTTGTAAGCGGGAGCCAGATCGAAGACATCCTGACAAGCGTCTTGCAAAGCCTCATCGAACCAATGACAACCGAGTTTGGCGCTCCAGCCGTCACCGGTACTGCTGTCGGTGATTGTTACATCGGCACCATAGGGCGGATTTTGCGTGAGAATCTCGGTGACGACTTCCAGTGCGGTTCGCGTATTGAGTTCGGGGGGCGTTCTTAAGGACAATGCCAACGACGTTTTATCACGCATGACGCGGCCTGCCTGATTGCACGGAGGCAATCCGTCTGCGCCCACCACGCAAAGTTTGGGTTGAAAACCGCGCTCGATCAATGACTCGAAAATGTCATCATGACAAGCTCGGGTGGAGTTGTGCCAAGGAAATTCCGACGTTACGCTTGTCCCTAAAATCTGAGCCGTGGCCTTGATCTGCTCCAAACGCTCGTCGGCAATCGGGCAGTTGAGGCGGCTGTCGGCTACGATGCCCGTCTGCGCATCTTCCAGTCTTTCCAACAGACAACGGGCAATACGGAAGCTGTCGGGAACAATACCGGAGGCCGAGCCGGAATGAACCCCTTGATTGAGAACCTGAACGTTGAGCGTGAAGTTGACGCAACCGCGAAAACTGGTCGTTACCCAGAAACGATCATAGTCGGCACTGGTGCTGTCCAAAACGACAATCAACGAAACATGACCGCAACGTTCGTCAATGGCGTTGAGCCAATAGGCCATGTCCGCAGATCCCGATTCTTCGTCGGTTTCGATGAGTCCGGTGATACGGCCGTGTCCGATATCGGCTTTTTCCAATGCATGGATCGCAGTTAAAGCGCTGTAAAAACTATAACCGTCGTCGGCAGCACCGCGACCGTACAAGCAATTTCCTTCAACCGACGGAACAAAGGGTTGACGGTTGTTGCTCCAGCCGTGTGCTTCGGGTTGTTTGTCGAAATGTCCGTAAAAAAGTGAGGCCCCCAGACGCTTGTCTGTGGCCGGAATGTCAAAAAACAGTGCCGGTGTATGATCCGGGGCGGTCATGACCTCAAAGGTTGCATCGGCAAACAAAGACTGCCCCCATCGGGCAGCTTTTTCACAAGCCTCTTGCAGATATCCGTGCGCTTGCCAATGCGGATCGAAATCCGAGGATTTGGAAGGCAGTTTCACAAACTCGCATAATGCATCCAAGGTTTTTCCGCGGAGCATTTCGCCAATGACGGTATCACAGGATTGAAACATAATTTTGACTAATCTCTTTTAACGGCAATCGCTTTGATGCCGAGTTTTTCCGAAATACGTTGTGCCAGATCTTTGGCTTCGTTTTGTGTAGCGCTATGTCCGGCATAAATCTTGTACATGGATCCGGTTTGAACGATTTCAACAGGGCCCAGGTTGTCTTGTTCCAAAAGGTTTTCCGCATGTCCGGCCCAAGCCTTTGCATTGTCTTCGACCGAGTATGCGCCGAGCTGTACGCTCCAGGGGGCGATTTCGACGGACTTGACACTTTGCTTGGTCGGCGGGACGTGTTTTGGCTCGCTCGCAAGCTGTTGCTCTTCGGCCAAAATTGCACCGATAGCGTCTTGCGCGGAAATCTTGTCTCCGGAAGTTCCTGCGGCAATCGCTTGTCCGGCTTCGGGAGTACTTGTTTCTTCAATGGAAAAAGACAGACTGACCGAAGGCTCGCCCCTGTCGACGGTTTCGTCGATTAAGTCGGAGACGGTGTCAATGGCAATGACTTCGGATGTCGTTGTTGCAGTTTGAGTCTCAGGCTCGGAGACCGTGACAGTTTCACGTGAAACGTTTTTCGTTTGTATGACCGGTTGTGATTGATTCGGTACAACATCGGTTTTTGTTTCCCGAACGGTATTGACCAAAACTTGCGTTGCGACCGGTACGGAGGCAGCAATGAAGTCGGAGCTTGTTGGCGTTGCGCTCTTTTTATTTTCGGACAAAGCCTGGACGCCGGAAGACACTGCAGCCAAAACGGCACCGGCGGAATTAGTCGAGGGGATATTGCCTTTGGCGATGTCTTTGCGTGTAATGCGCTCGACGCGTACGCGTGCCGTACCTGCCTTTTGATAGCCGAGTTTGACGGCGGCCGCGTAACTTAAGTCAATGATGCGACCGTGCAAAAAAGGTCCGCGGTCGTTGACTCTGACAATAATCGAACGTCCGTTTTTCAGATTGGTCACTTTGGCATAGCTGGGCAACTCCATCGTGGGATGCGCTGCCGTGAGTTCATACATGTCGTATGTTTCGCCGATGGAGGTTTTTCTTCCGTGGAATTGCTTGCCGTACCAACTGGCCGTCCCGACTTGTGTCATGGGCTTGTCGCCGGTGACGGGATAATAGCGTTTGCCCATCACGGTGTAAGGACGGTTGGCTGCTTTATGCGGCTTTTCAACCTTTAACTTGACTTTGGACGCGCTCATGGCACGCAACTGTCCGCCGACGACGGGAGGACCGTCGCGATCGTAATATTTGCCGGAGTTGGACGTTGCGCAAGAAGCCAAAAGAGCAGTCAGACCGACAGTGGCAAAAAGCGACAACAGATATTTTTTCGTGAGCATGAATCGAGCGGTGTATTCGCATGAAAAAAGTCTGTCGACACTATAGCGCAAGCAAGGTTTTTGTCTGACAAAATTAGCCGTGTTGCAGTACTTCGTTTCAAAAAAGCGAAGAAAAGCTTTCCAACCTGAAAAAAATCGAGGTTTTAGCTGTGGAAAAGCTCGAAAAATCAGGCGAAAAAGGGTAAATTTCATGTTTTGTGATTTTGAATCTCGATAGGTGTTTAGCTATGTCCCTTGGTTTGGACGACGTTCACCGTATTGCCGAGCTTGCTCATGTGGATCTTTCCGAAGAGCAAAGCGCGCGTATGCAAGTTGAACTCAATGATATTTTCCGAATGATCGAACGCATTCAGGCCGTCGATACCGACGGCGTCGAACCGATGATGCACCCGCATGACGGCATTCAGCGTCTGCGCGAAGATGCCGTCGTTTTCGGCAATGACCGCGATGAGAATGTCAAGAACGCACCCGAAGAGTTTGAAGGGATGTTCTTGGTTCCTCAGGTGATCGAATAACCGGATGCGGAGCTCAAAAGATGAAAAATTCTTATTTTCGTTCCGTCAAGGAACTGTCCGAAGCACTCTCCAAACGTGATGTCAGTGCCGTCGAACTCGCTCAGGAGTATCTCAATCGAATCGACGCGCACCGCGACTTGAATTGCTTTTTGGATGTGCGCCCCGAAGAAACCTTGAAGCAGGCGCAGGCCGCCGACGAGCGTATCGCTTCGGGCGATGCCACGCGTTTGACCGGTATTCCGATTGCACACAAGGATATTTTTGTGACGCGCGAATGGGCTTCGACTGCCGCCAGCAAGATGCTGCAAGGCTATATGAGTCCTTTTGACGCCACCGTGGTCAAGAAGTTGCGTCAGGCCGGTTTGGTGACGCTCGGCAAGCTTAACTGCGACGAGTTTGCCATGGGCTCGGCCAATGAAAATTCCGCCTACGGCAAAGTTTATAACCCGTGGGATGCCAACGCCGTTCCGGGCGGCAGCTCGGGCGGATCTTCGGCTTGCGTGGCCGCAGGTCTGGCTCCGATTGCCACTGCAACCGATACCGGCGGCTCGATTCGAGAACCGGCAGCCTTTACCGGCGTGACAGGTTTAAAGCCCACCTACGGTCGCCCGAGCCGTTTGGGCATGATCGCATTTGCCTCGTCCTTGGATACGGCCGGCTTGATGGCTCATACCGCCGAAGACATTGCCTGGGTTTTGGGCGATATGGTCGGATTCGAACCTTGGGATTCGACTTCTGCCGAAATGCCGACGGAAGACTTTACCCGCGACCTTTCCAAGGGCGTCAAGGGCATGCGCATCGGCGTGCCGCGTGCTTGGTTTGCGCAGAGTCTGGATCCGGAAGTAGCCAAGAGCATTGAAGCCGTGATCGACTTTTATCGTCGCGAAGGTGCCGAAATCGTCGACATCGAATTGCCCAATGCCGAACTCGGCGTGCCGGTTTACTATGTTGTGGCTTGCGCAGAAGCCAGCTCCAATTTGTCCCGTTTCGACGGCGTGCGCTACGGTTATCGTGCCAAGGATTATTCCGACATTCAGGACATGATCAAAAAGAGCCGTAACGAGGGTTTCGGCGATGAACCCAAACGCCGCATCATGATCGGCACCTATGTGCTCTCGCACGGCTATTACGATGCCTACTACTTGAAGGCTCAAAAGGTTCGTCGTTTGATTTCTCAAGACTTTGACAAGGCCTTTGCTCAGGTCGATGCCATCATCAGTCCGGTAACGACTTCGACGGCCTATGACTTCGGCGCCAAGGCCGATCCCGTGTCCGCTTATCTGGGCGATCTTTATACGGTTCCGGCATCTTTGGCCGGTCTTCCTTGCATGAGCATGCCTTGCGGTATTCACTCCAACGGCCGCCCCATCGGTGTGCAGTTGACGTGTGCGCGTTATGCCGAAGCCAAGATGCTCGGCATTGCCCATGCCTGGCAGTCGGCGACGGATTGGCATCAGCATCATCCCAACGGTTACTAATCGGAGATAAAAGAATATGCAATGGGAAGTTGTGATCGGTTTGGAGACGCACGTTCAGTTGTCGACCCAATCCAAAATTTTCTCCGGTGCTTCTACGGCGTTCGGAGCTGAAGCCAACACGCAGGCTTGTTATATCGACTTGGCTTTGCCCGGTGCTTTGCCGGTTTTGAATCGCGGCGCCGTCGAGCGTGCGATCAAGTTCGGTTTGGCCATCGGTGCCGAAGTTGCCGAAAAGTCGGTTTTCGACCGTAAAAACTATTTCTATCCCGATTTGCCCAAAGGCTATCAGATCAGTCAGTTCGAGTTGCCCGTCGTCAAGGGCGGTCAGTTGACGTTCTTGGTCGAACCCAAGGACGGCGAACCCTACACCAAGACGATCAACTTGACGCGCGCTCACTTGGAAGAAGATGCCGGCAAGAGCAATCACGGTGTCGTGGCACGCAAGTCCGGTATGGATTTGAACCGCGCCGGCACGCCTTTGTTGGAAATCGTGACCGAACCCGAATTGAGAAGCTCCGCCGAAGCCGTCGGCTATGCACGCGCTTTGCACACTTTGGTGGTGTGGCTCGGTATCTCGCGCGGCAACATGCAGGAAGGCAATTTCCGTTGTGACGCCAACGTATCCGTGCGTCCTGTCGGTCAAAAAGAATTCGGTACGCGTTGCGAAATCAAGAATTTGAATTCGTTTAAGTTCTTGCAGGAAGCCATCGATTACGAAGTGCGTCGTCAGATCGAATTGATCGAGTCCGGCGGCAAGGTGGTGCAGGCAACGCGTCTGTACGATCCCGATCAGGGCGAAACGCGTCAGATGCGCACTAAGGAAGACTCGATGGACTACCGTTACTTCCCGGACCCCGATTTGATGCCTTGCATCATTTCGCCGGAATGGAAAGCACGCGTGGCTGCCGAAATGCCCGAATTGCCCGGCCAGATGCGCGAGCGCTTCATTCGCGATTTCGGTTTGTCCGAGTACGATGCCGACGTGTTAACTTCCACCAAGGACATTGCCGACTACTTCTGTGTCGTGAGCCAAACGGCACCCGACAAAAAGATTGCCGCCAACTGGGTGATGGGCGAAGTGGCAGCAAGCATCAATGCCGTCGAAGGCATGACTTATGCCAAGTCGCCGGTTGCTGCGCAAACTTTGGCAGATATCCTCAAGCGCTTGGCTGACGGAACCATCAACGCACGCGGCGCCAAGAAGGTCTTCCAATTGATTTGGGAAGGCGCTGAGGTCAATGTCGATCAGTTGATCGAAAAAGAAGGCTTGAAGCAAATTTCCGACAGCTCTGCTATCGAAGCTTTGATCGACGAAGTGTTGGCCAACAATGCCAAGATGGTCGAAGAGTTCAAGAGCGGCAAGCAAAAGGCCTTTAACGCTTTGGTCGGTCAGGCGATGCGTGCCACCAAGGGTAAAGCCAATCCCAAGCAGGTCAATGAAATCTTGACGAAGAAATTGCAAGGCTAAAAACAATTTCTTTCGGGATGGGGCCGAAGCGTCTTGATGCACTACGGGTGCGGTCGGATGTTTCGGCCTTTTGCTTTGGGGGTATTTTCAAGTGAAACTTTTCGGCGATTTGTTGCTTTTTGATCGAACGAAGCTCGGACGCGTCGATCGTGCGACGTATTGGCGCACGATCTTTGCCTATGCGCTGATCTTTTCAACGACCTTTGTCGTTCCGTTCGAGGCGGCTTATCGTCTGGAGTTGGCGCCGGACTCGTTTTTCGTTGCCTTGTGCGTCAACGGCTGGGTACTTTTGTGGTTTTTCTCCGTCATGCCGCTATGGCGTCTGACAAGAAGGCGCTTGCATGATGCCGATTTCAGTGCTTGGTGGCAGTGGTTGATTTGGCTTCCGTTTGTCGGTTGGGCGATTTTGCTGGTGTTGCTTTTGCAACCGTCTTCGGTTGGGCAGAATCGTTTCGATCGATTTGCCGAGCCCGAAAATCGCGTTTGAATTTTCGGTTTGGAGCGATAAGATTGTGCGAAGCCATGTAACCAAATATTTCTAACGGGTTGTTTTTGAAATATTTGGAAATACCGCCTTTACTTGCCGTGTAGGAGGTATTTGCAATCCTCGATAAAGTGCGATCAACGAAAAGGATGAAGCCGATGAAGACGGCGGAAATCCATCATTGATCAAGGAGTGTCGAGCCCCCGAAAAACAGCTTGACACAACTTAAAAAACGGAGAGAAACTATGTCCAAAATGAAAACCTTGGTTGCCGTTGCAGTGTCGTTGGTTGCTGTCAGCAGCACTTTGTATGCCGCACCGTGGCATCACCCGGAAATGCGTCCCGAAGTGCAAACGCAGATCAATACCGATGCCGTGCGAGCCAACTTGCAGGACGAATACGCCGCTTTGGCCAAATACATTGAAATTCAGGGTAAGAGCCAAGCTGCATACGATCGCTATGTCGAAGCACGCGTGAAGGCCGACGTCGAGCACGCCGCTTGGCACAACAAGAACGTGCCCGAAGCGCAAACGCGTCAGGACATGCTCAATTGGAAGAGCGCACACGACGACATGCGTACCAAGTTAAACGATCGCGTGACGAAATTGCGCGGCGATTTGATTAAGACCATGACGCCCGAACAGGTGGCGCAGTTCGATCGCTATGAACCGTCTGCCTCGACCGGATGCGGTATGCGTATGGGATACGGTCCGGGATACGGCCACGGAATGCGCGGAGATCACCGCGGTCCCGGTTTCCACGGTCATATGCGCGACTGGCACGGTAACGGCGATTGGCAGGGTTACCACGGCCGTCGCGGTCCGGGCTGCGGCTGGTAACAGAGCCTGACCGGTAAGCTAAAAAGCGGTCCCGTTCGAGCACGATACTCGGGCGGGACCGCTTTGTTATTGCGACAAAGATATGCGGGTTAAGCGCCGTATTTGTTGCGATAGTTGGTTACGGCTTCACGGTATTTGGCAGCATGTTGAGCGGCGGGGGAGTCGCCGTCCATAAAGCTCAACAGGTCATGCAAATTGGCAATGCTCACCACGGGCATGCCGAACGTGGTTTCCACATCTTGGGAGGCCGACGTTTCCGTCATCACTTCGGCGTTGCCGCCCTTTTCCATACGATCCAAAGCGATCAAAACACCGCTCGGGGTTGCGCCGCAGGCACGAATCAGACTCACGGACTCGCGAACCGACGTGCCGGCGCTGATCACGTCATCGATGATGACAACGCGACCGGAAAGCGGAGCGCCGATGACCGTGCCGCCTTCGCCGTGGTCTTTGGCTTCTTTGCGGTTAAACGCCCACGGACAGTCAAGGCCCAAACGCGCCAAATTCATGGCAACGGTCGAGACCAGCGGAATGCCTTTGTAAGCCGGACCGAAGAGCATGTCGAATTCGATGCGACCTTCGTTACGGGCGGCTAAGAGTGCTTGCGCATAAAAAGCGCCAAGACGATCGAGTAATAAACCGGTGTTGAACAAACCCGCATTAAAGAAGTAGGGGCTCATGCGGCCGGCTTTCGTTTTGAATTCGCCGAAACGCAAAACATTGGCATTCAGAGCAAATTCAATAAATTGAGCGTGATTGGAAGGCATAATTGTGAACCTAAGTTATGTCGATGAAGCGACCTGGTAGCAGGCTCGCGTGAGAAATACAATTGTAGGCAAATTTTCGCCGTGGAGTTCATTCGTGTTGCGAGTCGTGACTTTTAATGCCAACGGAATTCGTTCGGCAACCGAAAAAGGTTTTTGGAATTGGTTTGACGGCATCGATGCCGACGTGTTGTGCGTGCAGGAACTTAAAGCGCAAGAAACCGATCTGTCGGAGCAAATCCGTCTGCGTCCCGGATATCGCTCCTGGGTGCATTGTGCACAAAAGCGCGGTTATTCCGGTTGCGGGATTTGGTCGAAAATCGAGCCTAAGTCCGTCATAACGGGGTTCGGTGTGAAAGAATTCGATGACGAAGGCCGGTACGTTCAAGTCGACTTCGAGGGGCTGACGATCGTTTCCGTTTATTTTCCTTCGGGAACTTCGGGCGATGATCGTCAGGAGGCCAAATATCGTTTTTTGGATGCTTTTGAGGCGCATATGCAGCAACTCAAGGCCGACGGTCGAGACGTTTTAATTTGCGGCGACGTCAATATCGCGCACAAAGAAATC
>JAUNOJ010000276.1 GCA_030531135.1 Sutterellaceae bacterium
AAGTCCGACGTCGGTTTGAGTACAAGTTTTGTAAAACGAGCCTGTAAAAGATACTTTCTTTTTTGTGCCATCGAATTTTCGGCTTTGAGTTGCCCTGCGCGTGTCGTCCGTGACGAATGACAAAACGCGTGTGTCGGCCTCGGTCGCGTCGATTCCGACAAAGAAAAAGGAACTGAATCAGACTCTCGGCCGTACGAAATTGCTGTTCGTGCGGCTTGTCGGCGGAAAACAAAATTTTTCGCGAATTGACGCTAAAGGAACCGGTTTTGCTGCAACGCGCTGCCTTATTGACTCTGACACTGACGCTGGTCACCCGACTTTTGGGTTTGGGCCGGCCTTTTGTCGTGGGCGACGTTGCCGGCATTTCTATTCATCGAAAGCTCATTAGTGTTGTGAGGGATCGAGCTGTCCTTGTCTCGGTTGATTCAACCGCCAAGGAATTTTTCCGACCGGACAAACCGTCCGCGTCGTGCGCCAGGTGCTCTCCCCAACGTGTCGTAAAAGACGACCGACACAAACTGAAAGCGAAGCTTTCCTCACTTGCCCGAGAGGTGTGCGACTCTGTCGCACGCTTATCCGTCGGGCCGATCGGCTTGGCTGTTATTCGCCCATTTTGTTTTTCAGTTCGGCACGCTTAAGTGAATTTGGGACAACACGCCCGCGAAAGAGGCTGTCCCGATTAGGAGTGCAAATTGAAACGCATGCTATTTAACGCAACGCACGCGGAAGAAACCCGCGTGGGTATTGTCGACGGCCAGAAGTTGATCGATATCGACATCGAATCGAGCGGCCGCGAACAGCGTAAATCCAACATCTACACGGGTATCATCACCCGCATCGAACCGTCGCTTGAAGCCTGCTTTGTGGACTACGGCGAAGACCGTCACGGGTTCTTACCCTTTAAGGAAGTCTCCCGCAGCTACTTCAAGGAAGGCGTGGACGTTCGCAGCGCCACTATTCGCGATGCTTTGGTCGAAGGTCAGGAACTCATCGTTCAGGTGGAAAAGGAAGAGCGCGGCAACAAGGGTGCGGCGCTCACCACCTTTATCAGCTTGGCCGGGCGCTACCTCGTGTTGATGCCCAACAACCCGCGCGGCGGCGGCGTGTCTCGTCGTATCGAAGGCGAAGAACGTCAGGAATTGCGCGAAACGATGGATCAGCTCGACTTGCCCCGCGGCATGAGCACCATTGCGCGTACGGCCGGTATCGGTCGCACTGCCGAAGAATTGCAGTGGGACTTGAACTACCTTTTGAAACTCTGGGAAGCCATCAGCGAAGCCGCTACCCCGCAGTACGAATACCACACGACCGAAAAGGGTCGTCCTGTGACGCACTACGTCACGGAATCCGTTAAAGACGGCAAGCCCTTAAAGCGTGCCAACCCGGCACCTTTCTTGATCGTTGAAGAAAGCAACTTGGTCATTCGCGCCATTCGCGACTACTTCCAGCCCGATATCGGCGAAATTCTGGTCGATACCGACGACATCTACGATCAGGCCCGTCAGTTCATGGCGCACGTCATGCCCGACATGGTCAATCGCGTCAAGCGCTATCGTGAAGAAACGCCCTTGTTCTCGCGTTTCCAGATCGAACACCAGATCGAAACGGCCTACTCGCGTACGGTGCCCCTGCCCTCGGGCGGCGCCATCGTGATCGACCACACCGAAGCTTTGGTGGCTGTGGACGTGAACTCGGCTCGTGCCACGCGCGGTGCCGATATCGAAGAAACGGCTTTGAAGACCAACTTGGAAGCTGCCGACGAAGTCGCCCGTCAGATGCGTTTGCGTGACTTGGGCGGTTTGATCGTGATCGACTTCATCGACATGAACGATGTCAAGAACCAACGTCAGATCGAACAGCGCATCAAAGAAGCGATTCACCCCGACCGCGCCCGCGTGCAGATCGGCAAGATCAGCCGCTTCGGTCTCTTGGAATTGTCTCGTCAGCGCTTGCGTCCGGCTCTCTCGGAAGGTAGCCACATCACATGCCCGCGTTGCAACGGTGTGGGCGTGATTCGCGACACCGAAAGCTGCGCATTGCAGGTTTTGCGCATCATTCAGGAAGAAGCCGCCAAGGAAGGCACGGGTGCATTGCACGCACAAGTTCCGGTGGATGTGGCCACCTACATTCTCAACGAAAAGCGTGCCGAAATCTCCAAGGTCGAACAGCGCTTCCGCATCCCCGTGGTGTTGATCCCCAATACCACGTTGGAAACGCCGCACTATCATATCGAACGTCTGCGCTCCGACGACGAACGTCTCGAAGACGATTTGGCAAGTTACAAGCGCGCCGAAGATTTATCGCCCGTGGCAGACGACCCCTATGCTTTGAAGTCGGCTAAGGAAGAAAAGCCCACGCGTCCGAAGCAGGTTCCGGTCATTAAGAACGTCCTGCCGCAGGATGTGGCACCGGCTCACGAACCCAAGCCCGAAGTCAAGCCCGAGGTACGCGAAGAAGGCGGTTTCTTCTCCAAGATTTTGAAGTTCTTCGGTATCGGCGCCAAGGCCGAAATCGAAGAAAAGATCGAAAAGAAGACGAAGAAATCGGGCAAGCCCGTGCGCGGCAAAGGCCGCAATCGTCGCGAAGACCGCGTCGAACGCACCGGTGACAAGCGTCGCAATCCTCGCAGCGCCGAGCGTCGTGAAAAGGATGAAAAGAGCAAGGAAATCCTTCGCATCGACCTCAAGTTACCCAAGATCGGCAAGGACGAAGAAGAAGTCC
>JAUNOJ010000277.1 GCA_030531135.1 Sutterellaceae bacterium
AAGTTCGGAGGGCGGTTCAATGACAGCAAATTGTCCCAACTCCGTCCAGCGCTTGGCTGTCGCACAAGGCATCCATGCCAGAAAATCCGTCTGCGGCAAAATGAAAGGCGCCGTATTAAAGTATGGAAACACCATGGAAGGCATCCCGAGCTCGGCCAAACGCGTCCAAGGGCGCCCCGCGTCTTTGCCGGGCATCACCTGCGTAAAGGGCATCAAGTCCTGCACCGTGATTTCGTTATAGTCCAGTAGCGGATGGCCTTTTCTCACCATCCAAACGTACGACTGCGGCGCAAGATCGTAAACCACCAAATCGGCACGCTTGGGCGGCAAAGGATGAATTGCCAGATCGGCAAGCCCCCTTCTGAGTTCGTCGACCAATTGCTGACCGTGGGAAACGACACCGAACTCGATGGCAAGCGACGGTGCTTCTTTGTGCAACAGCCCCAGAATCGGCACGACGTAGTTCAAAAGCCCGTTGTCATAGGTCAGAATACGAAAAACGCCTTTGGCGTCGGCAGGCAAAAACGTATGCCGATCGTTTTCGAATTTGCTCATGGCGCTCAAAATCTGTCGGATCGTCGGTAGCTTGGCGCGCATTTTCTCTGTGGGTACAAGTCCCGCTCCCGTGCGCACGAAGAGCTCGTCGCCGAAATAGGCACGCATTTGGCGCAACTGGCGGCTCGCAGCCGAGACGCTGATTCTGCACTCTTCAGCCGCACGTTGCAGTTCTTTGGTGCGGCAAATCGCATCGAGCAACTCGATATTGCCGATGCTTCTCATCGATTCCGACATGTTCTGTTCTCGCAACATGGCAAATTTGCCATGATGATCTTGTCTTTTGTGCGCATTTTCTGCGGGAAAATGCATCTAGGGATTTTAGAGTAGAAACTCTACAATTTTCGGCAGAAGTAAAAGCAATCGGCACGTTTCCCATTTCGAGACAACGGCCGATAACAAAAAATTCCACATTGGAGAGAGAAACATGTCCGGAATTACCCGTCGCGACTTTGCGCGACTCACTGTCGTATGCGCAGCCTCTGCCGCCACACCCATGTTTGTCCACGCCTTCGGCGGCCCCTCGGGTCCTGCCACGATTTACAAGAATGTCGGTCACTTGGGTGAACTCATCACCAACCCGTACAAGATTGCGCCGCTCACGGCTATCGTCAGAAACGGCGGCTACGTGGTTAAAAACGCAAGCGTGCGCGTTGTTCCCAAAGAAGGCGGTCAGGAAATCGCTTATAAGGTTTCGAACGCTCAGCTTTTGACGCACGGCGGCATTCCCGTCTTTGGTCTGTATCCCGACTATGCCAACACGGTCGAAATCACGTACGATCGCGTCTTTAACGGAAAGAGCGAACACTTTACCGACACGGTTAAGATTCGCACACAGCCCGTCTATGGCCTAAATCCCTTCCCGAAGGCCGTCGTCAAAAAGCCCGCCACGGGCAAGTTTGCAGATCGTCTCTACTACATCAACAACATCGGCGGTAACAACAATACGCGTCATGCCGTGTGGAACAACCCCGAGGGCGGTGCTCTGCAATGGTCGTCTTATCCTTTGAACATGATCATCGACACCAAGGGCGAAGTGCGTTGGTTCCTGTATCCGGAAGGAATCTTCGATGTCGATTCGCTCTATGACGGCGGCATCATGATGGGCTTGCGTCAAAACGACGACGGTGCCATCAGTTGGGGCTACGGTCAGCACTACGTGAAGTACGACATCATGGGTCGCAAGATTTGGAATCGTCGTCTGCCCTACGGCTACAACGACTTCAGCCACACGTTGGACGCCGCCCAAAACGGCCACTACTTCTTGCGCGTAGCATCGTCCAACCTCAAGCGTCTGGACGGTCGCAACGTTCGCACGGTGCGCGACATGATCATCGAAGTCGACTCCGACGGTACGGTACTTGACGAATGGCGTTTGTGGGAAATCCTCGATCCCTATCGCAACACGGCCATCAAGGCGCTTGATCAAGGTGCCGTTTGTCTTAATATCGATCCGAAGCTTGCCGGTCATACGCTCTCAGACGAAGAGCTGCAAAAGCTTGACTCCGAAGGTCACTTCGGTGACATCGTGGGTACGGGTCCGGGGCGCAACTGGGCGCACATCAACTCCGTCGATTACGACCCGAGCGACGACTCCATTATCCTGTCGTCTCGTCACCAATGCGCCGTCATCAAGATCGGTCGCGACAAGAAGGTTAAGTGGATTCTTGCCGCCTCTCGCGGCTGGAAGAAGCCTTGGAGCGATTTGCTCTTGAAACCCGTTGACGCCAAGGGCAAACCTCTGAACTGCGGCGACGCTTCTTGCACGGATACGAACTTCGACTGGACGTGGACACAGCACACGGCCTTTAGAATCGACACCAAGTCCAACAAGAAGGTCATGTATCTGTCTGTCTTTGACAACGGTGACGGTCGTGCATTCGATCAGCCGCCGCTGCCCGATATGAAGTACTCTCGCGGCGTGATCTACAAGATCGATCAGGAAAAGCGCACGGTTGAACAAATCTGGGAATACGGCAAGGAACGCGGTCACGAATGGTTTAGCCCTGTGACGAGTATTGTCGAATACATGCCCGACAAGGATTCGATCGTTGCCTACGCAGCCACTGCCGGCGCTCACTACGATCTCAAGACCGGCGGTTTGGCTTCGGCACCCAACCCCTATCTTGACGAGTTCGAATGGGGATCGACCGTTCCGGCTGT
>JAUNOJ010000278.1 GCA_030531135.1 Sutterellaceae bacterium
ACAAAGACGGTGTGGAACGCTACCAAACCGAAATCATCAGCGAAACGTTGCAGTTACTCGGCTCTCGCAGCCAGTCCAACAACTCGGGCGACGATTCCTTTGAAACGAGCTATCAGCCGCGCGCTTCCCGTCCGGCTCCCGCTCCGGCACCCAAGCCCCAGCCTGCCGTAGCTCCCGACTCCTTGGCCGAAGACGATATTCCGTTCTAAACCGAGTTTTTGAGTCTGCCGTCTCAAACAAAACGCGCTTCGGAAATTTCTTACCGAAGCGCGTTTGTTTTTGTGCGTTGGTTTTGTTATTCGTGGCGCACGGCCTCGATCGGATCGAGCCTTGCCGCTCGTCTTGCCGGGAAGTACCCGAAGACGATGCCGGTTAAAGCCGCAAAGCAGAAACTCAACACGTTGATACCCACGTCAAAGCCGAAAGGCACATCCATCATCTGCGTCAGACCCCACGAAGCCCCCAAAGCAATCAAGATACCGAGAACGCCGCCCATACAGCCCAAAACGACGGCTTCGATCAAAAATTGCAACAGCACTTCTCGAGCCGTGGCACCGATAGCCAGTCGCACGCCGATTTCGCGTGTGCGTTCCGTCACCGACACCAGCATGATGTTCATAATGCCGATACCGCCCACCAACAAACTCACGGCAGCAACAGCACCCAAAAGCGTGGTCATGATCTGCGTGGTGGAAGCCACTTTGGCGGCAATTTCGGCCGTATCCAAAATCGTGAAGTTGTCATCGTCTCCGTCGGACAAGGAACGGCGCTCGCGCATCAATTCTTTGACGGCACTCTTGAGGTGTTCGCGATCGCTTTGCGGATCGATGGCAATCAAAATCGTGCTGATGCGATCTCGCCCCACCAGGCGGCGTGCCGCCGTATTAAAGGGCAAAACCACCAAATCGTCCTGGTCTCCCCCCATGGCGGCCGTGCCTTTTTCAGCCAAGACCCCCACGACGCGGCAAGAGAAGTTATTGACGCGTAGCATTTCTCCCAAAACGCGCGTGTTGGCACCCCACAATTCTTTTTGTACGGTCTTGCCGATCACGCACACGGCTGCGCCCGTGGTCTCTTCACTCGTTTCAAAGTAGCGACCTTCGTCAAGCTCTCGATTGTCGGTGGTGAAGTAGTCATTTGTGGACCCCACCACGCTTGTCGTCCAGTTGCGACCGTTGGCCACGACAATCGTGCTGCGATTGATTTGAGGCGCTGCGCTCAAAACGCCGGCAATCTGGCTTTCGAGCGCTTCCAAATCTTCTCGCTTAAAGCTCGGCGCTCCGGCAGAACCCCCGGGGCCCATACGCTGTCCCGGGCGCAACATCAGCTGATTGTTGCCGAAGCTCTCAATCTGTTCGCGTACGGCAGTGGTGGCGCCGTTGCCGACCGTGACCATCGTGATCACGGCGGCGACACCGATCACGATACCCAACACGGTTAAAAGAGAGCGCATCGGGTTTCTTAAAATTTGGCGAAACGCCAATAAAAACGCATTGGCAAACATCGTCTATCTCCCCGCTTGCAAGGTGTCGGAGTCGATCATGCCGTCGACGCACCGAATGCAACGACGTGCATATTTAGCCATATCGGGCTCGTGCGTCACCAGAACCACAGTGATGTGTTCGGACTTGTTCAAGTCGGTCAACAACTCCATGATTTCGACACTGCGATGGCTATCGAGGCTACCCGTGGGTTCGTCGGCCAACAACAGCAAGGGCTTGGTGACAAGCGCTCTGGCAATGGCCACGCGTTGCTGCTGGCCGCCCGAGAGTTCTGCCGGCGTGTGGTGCTCCCACGCCAAAAGACCTACGCGATCCAAAGCGCTTCTTGCCATCTCGTGGCGCTCTTTGGCAGGCACGCCTCGGTAAAGCAGCGGCAACTCCACATTTTCCAGCGCCGTCGTACGCGCCAAAAGGTTAAAGCCCTGAAACACGAACCCCATGTAGTGACGACGCAAAAGCGCACGTTCGTCTCTGGTTAACGTTTCCACATGAAGGCCTTGGAAAACGTACTCGCCGGACGTGGGACTGTCCAAAGCACCGATGATATTCATCATGGTGGATTTGCCCGAGCCCGAAGGCCCCATGATGGCCACAAATTCGCCCTGATCAATGTTGAGCGACACGCCTTTCAAAGCATAAAAGGCTGCCTCTCCCGCACCGTACTCTTTGCGAATGTTTTTCAATTCGATTAAAGGTTGGGTCATCGCTTACCCCTTATCGTTATTGGGCGGACTTCAACTGATCGGTGATGACCTTGGTGCCTTCTGCAAAGTCGCTCGACAACACTTCGGTCATGCGCCCGTTGGTCAAGCCCGTTGTCACCTCTTTGGGTTGCGCCTTGCCGTCAGGTCCCACGACGTAAACGGTCTGCGCGCGTTCGGTTTGGTTCAAAGTCACGTCCTTGGCGGATTTGTTGCCGCCGGAGCGATGGGGCGGCCCCATCATTGCGGTGATGCTGTTGCGACCGGCTGCAACACTTTGCGGCTTAAAGCGCAAAGCGGTGTTGGGCACCAACAAGGCGTCGGCTCTGTGCGCCGTTTGAATCGTGGCGGTTGCCGTCATCCCGGGGCGCAGTTCGAGTTCGGGGTTTTGTACCTTCAGGTAAGCCGTATACGTAATGACATTGTCCGTCGTCGACTTGGTCGAACCGAAGGCCACCTTGGTGAGTTCTGCGGCAAAGCGCTTGTTGGGGTAATACGCCACGGTAAAGCT
>JAUNOJ010000279.1 GCA_030531135.1 Sutterellaceae bacterium
CGCTTTGGTACGGTCGGCATAAACACCCAGAGCATTGACGCTTGACTTATGTCCCGTCATATAGGCCGAAGCCGTATTGGCGCTGTCGGCCGTGATGGTATCGACGGAACTTGTCCCAAGCAAAGCCATGTGCGGCATATCGTCCATCGCCAACGGCGCTTGGTACATGCCGTTTTTGACACCTTTACTCAAGATACGGGCAGCCGTTCTGTGGCCCACGGATAAACCGTCGCCGATGATCAGAATGACGTTTTTGGCGACGGCCTTTTTGGGCGTGGAGTACAAGGTCCAGTCGGCCGTTTGCACGCCTTCAGGGCTCTTGACGGTCACGGTATAGCGACCGGGCTTGGCGATTTCGACGTCGCGCATCAAAATGGCCGTGGCATCGGCATCCATTTCTTCGGGGATATAGATTTCGTCGCCTTTTAACGTGCGCGTGTAGTCTTGCCCGTTGATCGTCACGGAAATGTCTTTGCGATCGTACTTGCCGTCCAATTCGACCTTGAAGTCAAAGCGGCTGTTGGTCATAAACTTGGCCTGATCGACCGGATAGATCTGAGCGGCAAAGGCCGAGGGCAAGGTCAACAGGGCGGTAACGGCAGCAGCGGCTGCATGCAATTTGAATTTCATTTTATTTTTGAAGTGAGTTAATGTTGGTTGCCGGTGCGACTTCGTCTCTCAAAAGTCGCACCGATTGAAAAAATCTTTTAGGCCTTGACGACTCGCGCGACTTCGCGGGCAAAGGCGGCGTCGCCCTCAGCAGAGCGCACGGCATGCAAGCGCATCGCGGTCAGATTGGCCAAAACATAGTTGCGCAAGGCATTGAATTGCGCGGGGCTCTTGTCGGCGTCGATACCGTAGGCATCTTTGGCAAGAACTTTGAGTGCATTGACGGTCCACTGACAGGCGGGCACGGAAATGACCCAGTCGTGGTCGGCCAAGTGCACGACAAAGCCTTCGGTACGAAGGGGCTCGGGCAACGTTTTGCCGTCCTTGGACAAGTAACCGGCCTTCACCGGGTCCTTGCCGGCAATCATGGCGGCACAACGAATCCAGTCGGTCACAAGTTTCAGTCCTGCGGCCGAGCCCGGATGTTCATGGGCACAGGCCTGCGCCACGCAAAGCGTTGCGGGCAGGTCGCGGCGCATCGATTCGGCCAAAGACAGAATGTGGTGTTCGCCCGTGCCGGCAAGGGTCTGCTCCTTGCGGCAGCTGTTGTCTTTTTGCCATTGAAAGACCCAGGGCTTGTGCAAGTCGTGCAAAAGTTCTCCACCCAAAGCGTCGTCAAGATCGAGAACGCAATCGTTGTTGTCGCGGTAACTGTCCAAGAGCTTTTGAGCCGAAAGGACATTTAAGGCCACGTGCACTGCAAGGCCGCCCGGATAGGCGTGGTGAGAGCCGTAGCCCGAGCCCGGAGCAGACCACGTCGGTTGCGGGGAAACGCCGTCCGTGCCGATTTCCGGGAAAACGTCGTTGTCGTTTGCTGCCAAGAAACCCGCCTTCTTCAGGTCTTTGACCAAAGCGGCTTCGCGTGTCAGATCAAGCGTGACATCGGGGTTTTTCAAAATTTTTGTGACCGTTTCACGCACCTTGGCGGCTTTAAGCATCTTGGCGCCGTCCAGTAACACTTTGTAGGCCGTCTGCACGACCGGACTGTCTTTGGCCATCTGGATCGGCGTCATCGCCACAATTTCGTCCACAGAGCGTACTTTCTGAGGGCCTCTTGCCGCCGCAAAAACCGGGTTCACAAGGCCCAGTCCGGCACCGACGCTACCGATGGCGGCGGTCTGCAAAAAACTACGACGGGAACGATTCATGAGTTCCATTGGAATTCTCCGTAAGTCATTGAGGTTTGCTTCGTTTGAAGCAAGCGGAACTCTAAATAGACTCTATGACGCGACAATGGATTTTCGATGAAACTTTCGTGACAAAAAATTCTTGACTTCTTCACGCTCCATTCACGCTTTTGCCCGAAACTCTTACGCCTTTTGGGCTAAAATGGGGCAACCGAAAACGGTATTGATTTTTAATCACGTTGCGGGAAACTTTTTGGGTGTCGAGTTCGACTCAAACCCAAGGGGTGTTTGTGTGCACTGCCTTTTGAAAGTTTCTCCCCAAATC
This sequence comes from Sutterellaceae bacterium, assembly GCA_030531135.1. Taxonomy (GTDB): domain Bacteria; phylum Pseudomonadota; class Gammaproteobacteria; order Burkholderiales; family Burkholderiaceae_F; genus Duodenibacillus. The sequence continues at coordinate 2,122 of JAUNOJ010000279.1, forward strand.
CGATACCGAACCCATTTTTAACTCACAATTTTTGCGGAGTTTTACTACCATGGCTCTTGTCAGCATGCGCCAGCTGCTCGATCACGCAGCAGAAAACGGCTACGGCGTTCCCGCCTTTAACGTCAACAACATCGAACAGGTTCACGCCATCATGATGGCCGCCAGCGAAGTCGGCGCCCCCGTGATCATGCAGGCCAGTGCCGGCGCTCGCAAATATGCCGGTGAAGAATTCTTGCGTCACATGATTCAGGCCGCCGTCGAAGCTTGGCCCGAAGTTCCCGTTTGCATGCACCAAGACCACGGTCAGAGTCCGGCCGTGTGCCAAGTTGCCATGCGCATGGGCTTTACGTCCGTGATGATGGACGGCTCTTTGATGAGCGACGGCAAGAGCATCGCATCTTACGAATACAACCGCGACGTCACCCGCCGCGTGGTCGAAATAGCCCACTGCATCGGCGTGTCTGTCGAAGGCGAACTCGGCTGCTTGGGCTCTTTGGAAACGATGAAGGGCGACAAAGAAGACGGTCACGGTACCGACGCCACCATGACGCGCGATCAG
>JAUNOJ010000280.1 GCA_030531135.1 Sutterellaceae bacterium
TGTGCAGGACTTTCAGATCCTTCGTGAGACACTTTTAGCCGTGCCCGGCATCGGCCCGTGGACGGCAGGCTACATCGCCATGCGCATGGGTGACAAAGACGTCTTTTTGCCGTCCGACGCCGGCGTTCGGCATGCGTTACCGGGCAAGTCTGTTAAAGAGATCGAATACATTTCCAAAAAGTTTCAACCGTGGCGTAGTTATGCACTCATGCATTTGTGGCAAACGCTCACGCCGGCAAAGGAGAAAATATCATGACCGTCTACACCAACACCTTTCACTCGCCCATCGGCAACATCGTCTTGGCAAGCAACGGAAGCGAATTGACCGGGCTTTGGTTCGAAGGCCAAAAATACTTCGGCTCGACCTTGGCCCCCGAATCTGAGGTCAAGGACTTGCCGATCTTTACCGATGCGTTTTTGTGGCTCGAAACCTATTTCGCAGGCAAAGATCCCGGTCGCATTCCGGCTTTGGCTTTAAACGGTTCTTCTTTTCGCCGTGCGGTCTGGGACATTTTGATCTCGATCCCTTACGGCCAAACCGTAACCTACGGCGAGATTGCTCGGCGTCTGGCCAAAGACCGGGGAGTGACAACCATGTCCGCCCAAGCCGTGGGCGGGGCTGTCGGACACAACCCGATTTCGATCATTGTGCCTTGTCATCGTGTGGTGGGCACCGGCGGGAGCCTGACGGGCTACGCGGGCGGCATTGACAAGAAGGTGCGTCTTTTGGAACTTGAAGGCGTCGATATGCGGTGTTTCTCGGTTCCGACAAAAGGCACGGCAATTTGAGAGCAATCCTACCCAAACACCCGCAAGTTGTGCATGATGGGAAAGTCTTATTGAAAACGAAAAGCAAAAAATGAATATCTTTCAACTGTTTCGCTTCGGTGACGACTTTCCTTCCAATAATGAGGTGCGCGCCATCGGACAAAGTTTGCTCGGTCGCCGGCGCGGACTTGACCTTCGTTACGATTGCAAATACTTGGGAGAGTGGCGCTATCTTCACATTCGGCCCTTGGAGGAATTGCGCGCCAAGTTGCAGACTCTCACGAAAGCCTGCGGAATCGACAATGCCGTCATTGCCGTGCGTGTGAAGCGTATGCGCGCCATTCGCGACAAACTTCTGCGTTTTGAGGGCATGAGCATGGAGCGTATGCAGGATATGGCAGGTGCGCGCGTCATCGTGGAGAGAGTTGAAGACGTCTATCGTGTGGCCGACATGCTCAAAACCGACATCGACTACAAAGACACGATTACGAAAACGTACGACTATATCCAAAGCCCCAAGCCCGACGGCTACCGGGGACTACATCTCGTCTTGCGCGTGCCGCACCCGGAATACGAAGGTAAAAGCGTGAGAATCGAATTGCAGATTCGCACGAAAACGCAGCACGCTTGGGCGACAGCCTTGGAAACGGCTGACTTTGGCTTTCAAACGGAGATGAAGACCGGGGCAGGGGATGTCGCCATGCGCTGGTATTTTCTACTCGTCGGCAGTCTATTTGCCACCAAGGAAAACACGCCGTTACCCAAAGCGTTGGAAGGCGTCGATTTTGCCGAGCTTTTATCGCAATTCGTATCGCTGGAAAAGCGCCTTACGCTCTTGGATCAACTCCCAAAGTCCGGTGTTGAAACGAGAATCGACGAAACCGAGTATTGGTCGAGCGAAGTTGTCCGAACGCCCAACGGCTGGCAAATCATGACACTGGACATTGCCAAGAAAACACTCACGACGATTCCGATCTTCGAGAACATCTACGGCCAGGAGATATTCGTGGAGCGCGAGTACGACACGTTGCCCGACAGGAATGTCGCCGTCGTTTTGATGAAGGCCGGCGACGAGCGCGAGATCCGAGCCGCCTATCCGAACTATTTTCTCGATGCCTCCGAGCTTGTTCGACAAATCGACTTGATTCGCTGGGGAACAACGCTATGACAGACAACTACCGCAGCGCCGTCGTCCATACCCAAACCTTGTCGACACCGGCAGGCTCCCTCATCTGTGTCTCGGTCGCGGACAAACTCGTTGCCTGCGACTGGGTCGACGGCTGGCATCGGCAAACGGTGCAAAACCGACTGAATCGCCATTTGAAGGGCACGGTCGTCCATCAACCCAATGCCGTTCTCAGAGAGTTGTCCGAAGAGCTTGACAGTTACTTTGCCCGCGAGCGAAAAGCCTTTGACTTGGACGTGCTCTTTTTAGGCACCGACTTCCAAAAATCCGTCTGGCAGGCCTTAACCGAAATCCCGTACGGAGAACTTGTCACATATTCGGATATTGCCAAGGCGATCGGCAATCCCAAAGCCGTGCGCGCAGTGGGCGGCGCCGTGGGCGAAAACCCGTGCTCCATCGTCGTGCCTTGCCATCGAGTGATCGGAATCGATCGCACGATCACGGGCTTTGGCGGAGGTTATGAGGCTAAGGTAACGCTTCTTAGTCTCGAAGGCCACCGCATTGCATGCGACGCCGCGCTCGACAAAAGCCGGTGGAGAATCGCTTCTGCCGACGAACTCTTCTGATGCTAAATAGTGCAGGGACAAGACCTACATGGATGGGCGTCTCAGTACGAATTTGTACATTTTGTGCGACGCAAAAGAAGCCTCGAACTCCCGTATAATTCGCAGACATCAAAATATTTGTTTGCGCCCGTTTCCGTTGGAAAAAGGGCCGTAAGCTGA
>JAUNOJ010000281.1 GCA_030531135.1 Sutterellaceae bacterium
ATCAAATGTGCGAACATCTCTTTCACTCTTTTATCAAAACTAATGCTTCCGATTTCTTGTTATCAAGCATGATTAATCCATCCCCCTCGTTAAGTAACTTTTCCAAAAGAAGCTTCGTTTCTCACGGAGAACGATTTTTTAGTTCTGTACCTTACCAAAAGATCGAGCTCGGTAGCACCAAACTCATCGCCAATCAACGTTCCTAAGCTACAGATTTTATCAAACCCTGGTTCAGAGGTCGCAAACGGCATTCGTGTTCCATCCGACCTACCCACAAAAACTCCACTCTTATGTTCCAATTTTTTCGTTGGTGTCCAAAATATTTTTGGCCACCAAAACTTTCTTTCATCATCTATATTCGATTATTTCAAGGTACAATCCCTGCCATCACTCTTACAAGGAACCCCAACGCGCATCATGCCCTTTCGTCAGGCTCTGATCGCTCTGATCGCCCCAATTTGCTTTGCCTTCTGCCATGTGGCACAGGCGCAGTCCGAACACATCGGCAGCGCCATTGAACTGCCCGCAGAAGACGATCTACCGGCCACCGAAGCTGAAGTTTCGCCGCCCGTAGATATCTGGGATCGCATTCGGCGAGGCTTTGCTATGCCTACGCTAAACGGCACGCGCGTGGACCAGTCCTTGCGTTCCTACTCCAGAAATCCCAAGCACATTGAAAACGTTTTTAACCGTGCAGGGAAGTACCTCTACCACATCATCGAAGAAGTGGAAATTAGGGGCTTACCCACTGAGTTAGCCTTGTTGCCCTTTGTCGAGAGCGCCTTCCAACCCGAAGCGCTGTCGCACGCAAAAGCAGCAGGCTTGTGGCAATTCATGCCCGCCACAGGCAACATCTTTTCTTTGCAACAGAACCTCTGGAAAGACGAAAGACGCGATGTGCTTGAAAGCACGCGTGCCGCATTGGACTACTTGGAAAAGTTGCACGCACAGTTCGGCGACTGGCAATTAGCATTGGCAGCGTATAACTGGGGCGAAGGCAGTGTCGGCCGCGCCATTCGCAGGGCAAAGGCTCGAGGTCAGAAGACCGACTACTCGCACTTGAGAATGCCTAGAGAAACGGCCTTCTATGTCCCGAGACTTGAAGCCATCAAGCGCATCGTCTCGAACCCTGAAGCCTACGGCATCAATTTGCCCGAAATCGAAAATACGCCCTACTTCGTGCGTATCACCAAGAGCCGTGATATCGACATGAGTACGGCTGCGGCATTGGCGGAAATGGATGTCGACGAGTTTAGACAATTGAACCCGGGCTTTAATTTGCCCGTGATTGTCGCTAGCCACAATTCCGTCATTCTGTTGCCTAGCGAAAACGCCGAAATCTTCTTGGATAACTTGGCTAGTTGGGTTTCGACCGGAAAACCGTTGTCGAGCTGGATGCTCTATCACGTTCAAGAGAAAGAAACGCTTGAAGACGTTGCCACTAAAGCGGGTATGAGCGAAGAAGAGTTGCGCCGTATCAACCACATCCCAAAGGGTCGTAAGGTCTTGGCAGGGTCCGCATTGCTCGTTGACGCTAACGGTCGTATGGCACCTGCTATTGCAGAAGAAGAATTAAACGCGAGCATCAAGCTCTCCGCTCCCGAAGTGCGCCGCGTGGTTTACCGTGTGCGCAAGGGCGATACGATTTATGCCATTGCCGCCAAGTACGGTATTACGCAACAGTCCATTCGTCAAACGAACAAACTGCGTACCTCAAGGTTGAGAATCGGTCAGCGCTTGGTCTTGGTGATTCCGCCCAAGGCTGCCGCCCGCACCGCTACTGTGGGCAAAAACATGTATCGCGTGCGAAAAGGCGATACACTTTCTTCCATTGCGCGCCGCTACGGTACGAGCATCACAAAAATTCGTCGATTGAATAATCTGAGCAACACGCGCTTGTCGATCGGACAAGTCCTTCGTGTGCGGTAACAACTTAACAAAAGGAATTCATCATGGGTTTTCTTCAAGGCAAAAAGATTCTGATCACGGGCGTGATTTCCAATCGCTCCATCGCCTACGGCGTTGCCAAGGCTTGCCATCGCGAAGGTGCCGAACTCGCCTTTACCTACGTGGGCGAACGTTTCCATGAACGTATCAAGGAATTTGCCAAGGATTTCGGTAGCGACATTTGTCTTCAGATGGATGTCTCAAGTGATGAACAAATCGCCAAGTGCTTTGAAGATTTGGCTCAGCAGTGGGACGGTTTGGATGGTTTGGTGCACTCCATCGGCTTTGCCCCGCGCGAATGTATCGCAGGCGACTTCTTGGAAGGTATCTCGCGCGATGCGTTTAAGACGGCCATGGACATCTCCGCCTACTCCTACCCCGCTCTTGCCAAAGCCGCTCTTCCCATGATGCAAGGTCGCTCCGCTTCGATGTTGGCTTTGACCTACATCGGCAGCGAACGCACCGTTCCCAACTACAACACCATGGGACTGTGCAAGGCTGCACTAGAGTCGGCCACGCGCTACATCGCTGGCAGCGTCGGTCCCCAAGGCATTCGCGCCAATGCGATTAGCTCGGGGCCCATCCGTACGTTGGCCGCTTCGGGTATTCAGGGCTTCTCGAAGATTCTCACATACATGGAACAGTCGGCACCCTTGCGTCGCACCGTGACGATTGAAGAAGTGGGCATCACGGCTGCGTTCCTGCTTTCCGATCTCGC
>JAUNOJ010000019.1 GCA_030531135.1 Sutterellaceae bacterium
CGCGAAGGCGGTCACACTGTCGGCGCCGGCGTCGTTGCCAAGATCATCGAGTAATCACACTTGAAAGAGGTCGCCGAAACTGCGACGGCCTCTTAAGAACAGGGGTATAGCTCAATTGGCAGAGCGACGGTCTCCAAAACCGTAGGTTGAGGGTTCGATTCCTTCTGCCCCTGCCACAAATTTGATGATACAAGCGAGCCGCGATCTTAGACCGCGGCTCGTCTGTCTGCGAAAAATATAAATTTTTGCAGTTGAAATACTGAGAAGTAACATGAGTAATCAAAACACTCAGCCTGAGTCCAATAAGACGCTTGACGTGGTGATCGTTCTGCTTGCAGTCGTCATCGCTTGCGCCGGACTCCTTGCTTTTACCTTCTTGACGGATCAGAGCATCGGTGTGCGCTTGGTGGCGCTCATCGGCGGCTTGGTGGCCGCAGCCGTGGTCGCTGCATTTTCTCCCTCCGGCAAGCGTTTTATCGCTTTCTGCCGCCAGTCTTGGGACGAATTGCGCCGCGTTGTTTGGCCGACCCGCAAGGAAACGGTTAACACGACCGGCTTGGTAATGGCCTTTGTGGTGGCAGTGTCCTTCTACCTGTTTGTTGTCGATAAGTTGATCGAATGGGGTCTGTACGACGGACTTCTTCGTTTGACCTTCTGATCAAGCAAATGAATTTCAGTGCTCGCAGAGAAGCGTAATTCGTCTCTGCGAGCATTTTTCCGCAATATCGGAGATTAAGTAACTATGACCGCCGAACTCGAGCAGCAAACGCAAGACGGCAACAAGCCCAAGATGCGTTGGTATACCTTGCATGTCTATTCCTCCATGGAAAAGAGCGTGCAAAAGGCCATTATCGAACGTATTGAACGCTCCGAATTGAAGGATCAGTTCGGGGAAGTTCTTCTGCCGATCGAAAAGGTGGAAGAAAATCGCAACGGTCGTCGTTTCGAAACGGAACGCCGTATGTATCCGGGCTATGTCTTCGTTGAAATGGTCATGAGCGAAGAAACGTGGCACCTGATGAATTCGACGCCGCGCGTGATCGAATTCTTGGGCAATAACCACCCGGTTCCGCTTTCTACGCGTGAAATCAACGAAATCAAGGAACGCATGAGCGCAGGCACCGAAAAGGCGCGCCCGAAGATCATGTTCGAAGCCGGCGAAGTCGTCCGCATCAAGGAAGGTCCCTTTACCGACTTCAACGGTCGTGTCGAAGAGGTTATGTACGACAAGAGCCGCATGCGTTGCTTTGTTTCCATTTTCGGCCGTGAAACGAGTGTCGAACTCGCTTTCAACGAAGTCGAAAAGATCTAAAGAAAATTTTTTTGCGATATTGATGCCCGAAATTTGCATTTTATGAAAATTTCGGGCATAATCGCGATCTTTGAATTTAACTGGGGAGCCCATTCATGGTGAATCGGGCGTTTGAACCCAGGGAGTAACTTATAAAATGGCAAAGAAAATTGTCGGCTTTATCAAGTTGCAGGTTCCTGCAGGTAAGGCCAATCCCTCGCCGCCCATCGGTCCGGCTCTCGGTCAGCGCGGTTTGAACATTATGGAATTCTGCAAGGCATTCAATGCCAAGACCCAGGGTATGGAACCCGGTCTGCCGATTCCGTGCGTGATCACCGCTTACGCCGATAAGTCTTTCTCCTTCGTGATGAAGACGCCCCCGGCAACCATCTTGATCAAGAAGGCTGCCAAGATCACCAAGGGTTCTGCTCGCCCGCACACGGACAAGGTCGGTAAGATCACCCGTGCTCAGGCTGAAGAAATCGCCAAGATGAAGGAACCCGATTTGACGGCTGCCGATATGGATGCCGCCGTGCGTACGATCGCCGGCTCCGCTCGTTCCATGGGCATTACGGTGGAGGGTCTGTAATCATGGCAAAGCTTTCTAAGCGTATGAAGGCCCTTTCGGCCAAGTATGATCTTTCCAAGCTCCATGCTTTGAAGGACGCTCTTGACGCTGTCAAGGATTGTGCAAACGCCAAGTTCGATGAATCCATCGACGTGGCTATCCAGCTCGGTATCGATCCGCGTAAGTCGGATCAGGCTATTCGTGGCGCCGTCGTGATGCCCGAAGGTACTGGCAAGACCGTTCGCGTGGCTGTGTTCACGCAGGGTGCCAATGCCGAAGCCGCTAAGGCTGCCGGTGCCGATATCGTCGGTTTCGACGATTTGGCCGCCGAAGTCAAGGCCGGCAAGATGGATTTTGACGTTGTGATCGCTTCTCCGGACGCTATGCGTGTGGTCGGTCAGCTCGGTCAGATCCTCGGCCCGCGCGGTTTGATGCCCAACCCCAAGGTTGGTACCGTTACCCCGAACGTTGCCCAGGCTGTCAAGAACGCCAAGGCCGGTCAGGTTCAGTTCCGTGTCGACAAGGCCGGTATCATCCACGCTCCCGTGGGTCGTGCCTCCTTCGAAACCGAACGTTTGCAGACCAACGTCAAGGCATTGGTGGACCAGCTCATCAAGCTCAAGCCCGCCAGCCAGAAGGGTATCTATGTCCGCAAGGTTTCCGTTAGCTCTACCATGGGCATCGGTGCTCGCGTGGACGTTTCCTCGATCTAATCGAAGAAACATTGTCGTAAAGACATCGGACGACAGATTTCGGTTTGTCGTTCACTAGAGGTCGCGAGGCCTCGAGGGCTTTGGGTGGCTCGTTCCGAATGGGGCGAGCCGCTGTCAAAGACCGCTGGTGGGAGTGCGGAAACGACTGCGACGATGAAATCGCGCGGTGTTTGAAAAACTTCTTTAATCGTCTCGGAGTTGCCGAGATATCCAGCGCAGACGGTTTAAACCTCAAAGAGAGATGTATGTTGTGTAATGAATAAGTACACCGCACGTACGACTCTCAGAAGGGTTCAACCGGTTATTAAAGAACCGGTGTAAAACGAACTAAAATCGAATTACACCTCTGAGTGGAGCCAGACCATGGGTCTTAATCGTCAAGATAAAGCGGCTGTCATCGAAGAAATGAGCCAGTTGGTTTCCAACAGCTCTGTCATCGTGATCGCCGAATACCGTGGGCTGACCGTTGAAGCAATCACCAAGCTGCGTGCAGATGCACGTAAGCAGGGTGTGCAGTTGCGTGTGGTGAAGAACACGCTCGTTCGCCGTGCTGTTGCCGGCACTCCGTTTGAAGGCTTGGCCGACAAGTTTGTCGGTCCGCTGATCTACGGTTTGTCCGCCGACCCGGTGGCCGCAGCCAAGGTTCTCCACAACTTTGCCAAGGGTAACGACAAGCTCGTGATCAAGGGCGGTGCAATGGCCAACTACGTCATGGACGTGGCTGCCGTTGAACAGCTTGCCTCGATGCCGAGCCGCGACGAACTCCTTGCCAAGTTGATGGCTACCATGAACGAACCGATCGCCAAGTTCGTTCGCACCATCAACGAAGTGCCGGCGCGCTTCGTTCGCACTGTGGCTGCTTATCGCGATGCCCAAGAAAAGGCTGCTGCCTAATTCTTACTTTTTAAATTTTTTAAATTACACAACGTTACGGAGTCAAAAATGGCCCTGACCAATGAAGAAATCCTCGAAGCGATTGCTTCCAAGACCGTTCTCGAAATCAGCGAACTCATCAAGATGATGGAAGAAAAGTTCGGCGTTTCCGCTGCTGCCGCTGCTGTGGCTGTTGCCGGTCCCGCTGCTGGTGCTGCTGCCCCGGCTGCTGAAGAAAAGACCGAATTCGACGTCGTTCTCGCTGACGTCGGTTCCAACAAGATCGCCGTTATTAAGGCCGTGCGCGAAGTCACGGGTCTTGGCCTCAAGGAAGCCAAGGACCTCGTTGAAGGCGCTCCCAAGGCTGTTAAGGAAGGCGCTGCCAAGGCTGAAGCTGAAGACCTCAAGAAGAAGCTCGAAGCCGCTGGTGCTAAGGTCGAACTCAAGTAATTTGAGTTTCGTTGACAAAATCGCGTAAAGCGTTTGAGTCGACAAATCCAAATCCCTCGATTTCGGTTGAGGGATTTGGGATTTTGAAATGAGTCTGTGCTAGAATGCGGGCTCAGTTCAAAGTCAAAGACCTGGATGATCGAAAAGACACACAGAAAATTGACGTAGTGCCGCACGGGTGCGATACGGATGTATTGCCCGGGCGGCTTTTGGCGTCCCTATAATTTGTGTTTTCGTCTTTTCGATTTCTTTGACCCATAGTGTATTTTCTCCCATCGCCTTGAACGGAGTCTTCATGTCGTACTCGTTCACTGAAAAGAAGCGTATTCGGAAGAGTTTTGCTACACGTCCGAGCGTCCTTGAAGTGCCCTCTTTGTTGGAAACGCAGCTGCGCAGCTACGAAGAGTTTCTGCAAGCCGATGTCAAGCCCGAAAGTCGTAAGGACACGGGCCTGCAGGCGGCTTTTACTTCCATTTTCCCCATCAGTAGCCACAACGGCTACGCCCGTTTGAAGTTCTTGAGCTACAGGCTCGAAGAACCCGAATTCGATGTGGCCGAGTGCCAATTGCGCGGTTTGACCTATTGCTCCGCGCTTCGTGCACGCATTCAACTTGAAATTTTCGATCGCGATTCGGCCAAGCCCGATACCGTCAAGGAAATTCGCGAAAACGAAGTGTACATGGGCGAAATTCCGCTCATGACCGAAAAGGCTTCGTTTATCGTCAACGGCAGCGAACGCGTTATCGTCAGCCAGTTGCACCGCTCGCCCGGTATCTTCTTCGAGCACGACAAGGGTAAGACCCACTCTTCGGGCAAACTCTTGTTCTCAGCTCGCGTGATTCCTTACCGCGGCTCTTGGTTGGACTTCGAATTCGATCCGAAGGATATCGTTTATTTCCGTGTCGACCGTCGTCGCAAGATGCCCGCAACGATTTTGTTGAAGGCCATCGGCTTGACGCCGGAAGAAATTTTGGCTCGCTTCTACGATTTCGATCAGTTTAAGCTCACCGCTAAGGCTGCCTCCTGGCAGTTCGACCCGTCTCGTCTGCAGGGCGAAACGGCCGCCTTTGACATCAAAGACGGCGAAGGTAAGCTGATCGTTGCAAAGGACAAGCGCGTCACGGCTCGTCACGTCCGTTTGATGAAGGAAGCCGGTGTCAACGACGCCGTTGTCAGCGACGATTTCCTGATCGGTCGCGTGTTGGCCAAGGCCATCTACAGCAAGGACACCGGTGAAAAGGTTGTCGACGCCAATGCCGAAATCACGGAAGAAATTTTGGCGACTTTGCGCGAACTGAAGATTCGTTCGCTCGAAACGTTGTACACCAACGATTTGGATCGCGGCGCTTACATGTCCGAAACTTTGCGTTTGGACGACACGCCCGACTCTTTGAGCGCTCGTATCGCCATCTATCGTATGATGCGCCCGGGTGAGCCGCCCACGGAAGATGCCGTCGAAGGTTTGTTCAATCGTTTGTTCTTCGATGCCGAAGCTTACGATTTGTCTCGCGTCGGCCGCATGAAGGTCAACGCCCGTTTCGGCCGCGACAGCGCCGAAGGCTTGATGACTCTGACCAACGAAGACATCATCGACACGATGCAGGTCTTGGTGGCATTGCGCAACGGTGCCGACGACGTCGTTTTGACCGATGCCGACGGCAACAAGCGTACGGTTGAAATCCACGGCGTGGACGATATCGACCACTTGGGCAATCGTCGCGTGCGTTGCGTGGGCGAATTGACGGAAAATCAGTTCCGTTCTGGCTTGGTGCGTGTGGAACGCGCCGTGCGCGAACGTTTGGGTTCTGCCGAAAGCGACGGTTTGACCCCGCAGGACTTGATCAACTCCAAGCCCATTTCCGCAGCCATTCGCGAATTCTTCGGTTCGTCTCAGTTGAGCCAGTTCATGGATCAGACGAATCCGTTGTCCGAAATCACCCACAAGCGTCGTATTTCCGCTTTGGGTCCGGGCGGTTTGACGCGCGAACGTGCCGGCTTCGAAGTGCGTGACGTGCACGCGACCCACTACGGCCGCGTCTGCCCGATTGAAACGCCTGAAGGTCCGAACATCGGCTTGATCAACTCCTTGGCTCTGTATGCTCGTTTGAACGACTACGGCTTCTTGGAAACGCCTTATCGTAAGGTCGAAAACGGCGTGGCATTGAAGGGCGAAGGCAACATTCACTATTTGTCCGCCATTGAAGAAGGCAAATACGTGATTGCTCAGGCCAACGCCGATATGGATGAAAACGGTCGTTTGATCGGCGACTTGGTCAGTGCGCGTGAAAACGGCGAATTCATTATGGCTTCGCCCGATCGCATCGAGTACATGGACGTGGCACCGGCTCAGATCGTGTCCGTGGCTGCCAGCTTGATTCCGTTCTTGGAACACGATGACGCAAACCGTGCATTGATGGGTTCCAACATGCAACGTCAGGGCGTGCCCTGCTTGCGCCCGGAAAAACCCGTTGTGGGTACCGGCGTGGAACGTACCGTTGCCGTGGACTCCAAGGCAACGGTGCAGGCTCGTCGCGGCGGCGTGATCGAATATGTCGACGCCAACCGCGTCGTGGTTCGTGTCAACGACGATGAAAACGTGGCCGGCGAAGTCGGTGTGGACATCTACAGCTTGCAGAAGTTCACGCGATCCAACGGTTCGACCACCTTGAATCAGCGTCCGATCGTCAAGAAGGGCGACATGGTTGCCAAGGGCGACGTGTTGGCCGACGGCGCTTCGACCGATATGGGCGAATTGGCTTTGGGTCAGAACATGCTCATCGCCTTTATGCCGTGGAACGGTTACAACTACGAAGACTCGGTGTTGATTTCCGAACGCGTGGTTGCAGACGATCGCTACACGTCCATTCACATTGAAGAACTCGACGTGGTGGCTCGCGACACCAAGTTGGGACCGGAAGACATTACCCGCGATATTTCCAACTTGTCGGAAAACCAGCTTAACCGCTTGGATGACTCCGGTATCGTGTTTATCGGCGCCGAAGTCAAGGCCGGCGACGTGTTGGTCGGTAAGGTCACTCCGAAGGGCGAAACCCAGTTGACGCCCGAAGAAAAACTTTTGCGCGTGATTTTCGGCGAAAAGGCCAGCGACGTGAAGGATACGAGCTTGCGCGTGCCCTCCGGCATGGCAGGTACCGTGATCGACGTTCAGGTCTTTACCCGCGAAGGCGTGGAAAAAGACAAGCGTGCTTGCGCCATTATCGACGAACAGCTCAAGCGCTACGATCGCGACTTGAAGAATGCTTTGCGCATTGTGGAAACCGACGTTTTCGCACGTTTGCGTCGTCAGTTGGCCGGTCGCAAGGCCTCGGGCGGCCCCGCCGGCATCACGGCCGGTACGGTTTTGACGGCTGAAATCCTCGAAGCCATCAATGGCTACGATCTGCTCGAAATCCGCATGCAGACCGAAGAAGACCAGAAGTTGGTCGACTTGGCTCGTAAGGTTGTCGACGACAAGCGCGAAGAAAATAAAGAACTCTATGCTCGCAAGAGCGACAAGCTCAATCGCGGCGACGAATTGCCTCCGGGCGTTTTGAAGATGGTCAAGGTCTTCATCGCCGAGAAGCGTCGTTTGCAGCCCGGCGACAAGATGTCCGGCCGTCACGGTAACAAGGGTGTGGTCTCCAAGATCTGCCCGATCGAAGATATGCCGTACATGGCCGACGGTCGCCCCGCCGACATTTGCTTGAATCCGTTGGGTGTGCCCAGCCGTATGAACATCGGTCAGATTCTGGAAGTCCATCTCGGTTGGGCTGCCAAGGGTTTGGGCTGGCGTATTGCCGAAATGCTCAAGACCGAACAGGCCAAGCAGATGCGCGCTTTCTTGAACGAGGTGTACAACCGCACCGGCAAGAAGGAAGACCTCGACAGCTTGTCCGACGAAGAGTTGATGACGTTGGCCAAGAATTTGGCTAACGGCGTACCGTTTGCCACTCCGGTGTTCGACGGTGCCAGCGAAGAACAAATTCGCATGATGCTCGATTTGGCCTTCCCGGACGAAGAAGCCAAGAAGTTGCAGTTGACTCCTGCCAAGACGCAGGCCACGCTCTATGACGGCCGTACCGGCGATCCGTTCGATCGTCCCGTGACCGTCGGCTTCATGCACTTCTTGAAGTTGCACCACTTGGTCGACGACAAGATGCACGCTCGTTCGACCGGTCCGTACAGCCTCGTGACGCAGCAGCCCTTGGGCGGTAAGGCTCAGTTCGGCGGCCAGCGTTTCGGTGAAATGGAAGTTTGGGCACTGGAAGCCTACGGCGCAAGCTATGTCTTGCAGGAAATGTTGACCGTCAAGTCCGACGACGTCAACGGCCGTACCAAGGTCTACGAAAACATCGTGGGCGGCGAACACCAGATCGATGCGGGCATGCCCGAATCGTTCAACGTGTTGGTGAAGGAAATCCGTTCGCTCGGTATTGATATCGACCTCGTCAAGAATGACGACATTTCGAAGGAATAAATTTCATGAATATGCTTCGTGACATGTTCAAGCAGTCGATGACTGACGAACACTTCGATGCGATTAAGATCGGGATCGCTTCTCCCGAAAAGATCCGTTCGTGGTCTTACGGCGAAGTGAAAAAGCCCGAAACGATTAACTATCGTACGTTTAAGCCCGAGCGTGACGGCTTGTTCTGCGCCAAGATTTTTGGCCCGATCAAGGACTACGAATGCTTGTGCGGCAAGTACAAGCGCCTGAAGCACCGCGGCGTCGTTTGCGAAAAGTGCGGTGTGGAAGTCACTTTGTCCAAGGTGCGTCGCGAACGCATGGGCCACATCGAATTGGCCAGCCCCGTTGCGCACATCTGGTTCTTGAAGAGCTTGCCGTCTCGTATGGGTATGGTGCTCGATATCCCGTTGCGCGATATCGAACGCGTGCTTTACTTTGAAGCCTACTGCGTGGTCGATCCCGGTTTGACGCCCTTAAAGCGCGGCCAGTTGTTGACCGAAGAAGAATTCATCACGCAGTCCGAAGAACACGGCGACGACTTCAAGGCCATGATGGGTGCCGAAGCCATTCGCGAGCTTTTGCACAACATCGACATCGACATGGAAGTCAGCCAGTTGCGCGAAGAGCTCAACCAGACGACTTCGGAAGCCAAGATCAAGAAGTTTGCCAAGCGCTTGAAGGTGCTTGAAGGCTTCCAGCGTTCCGGCATTAAGCCCGAATGGATGATTTTGGAAGTGTTGCCGGTTTTGCCGCCCGATTTGCGCCCGTTGGTGCCGTTGGACGGCGGCCGCTTTGCGACCTCGGACTTGAACGATTTGTATCGTCGCGTCATCAACCGTAACAACCGTTTGAAGCGCTTGCTCGAACTCAAGGCTCCCGACATCATCGTGCGCAACGAAAAGCGCATGTTGCAGGAAGCCGTCGACAGCTTGCTCGACAACGGTCGTCGCGGCAAGGCGATGACGGGCCCCTCCAAGCGTCCGTTAAAGAGCTTGGCCGACATGATCAAGGGTAAGTCCGGTCGCTTCCGTCAGAACTTGCTCGGTAAGCGTGTGGACTACTCCGGTCGTTCCGTGATTACCGTGGGTCCCGAATTGCGCTTGCACCAGTGCGGTTTGCCCAAGTTGATGGCTTTGGAACTGTTTAAGCCCTTCATCTTCAACAAGCTCGAACAGCGCGGCTTGGCCGGCACCATCAAGAGCGCCAAGAAGATGGTGGACAACCAGGAACCCGTTGTTTGGGATATCCTCGAAGAGGTGATTTACGAACACCCCGTGATGCTTAACCGTGCACCGACGTTGCACCGTTTGGGTATTCAGGCGTTCGAACCCAAGTTGATCGAAGGTAAGGCCATTCAATTGCACCCGTTGGTTTGCGCGGCATTTAACGCCGACTTCGACGGTGACCAGATGGCCGTGCACGTTCCGTTGTCTTTGGAAGCACAGTTGGAAGCCCGCTGCTTGATGTTGAGCTCCAACAACGTGTTGTTCCCGGCCAACGGCGATCCCTCGATCGTGCCTTCTCAGGATATGGTCTTGGGTCTGTACTACGCAACCCGTGAACGCATCAATGCGCCCGGCGAAGGCATGTTCTTTGCCAACATTGACGAAGTGCAGCGTGCTTTGGACGCCGGCGCCGTCATGCTTCAGACGCGATGCACCGTGCGTATCAAGGAATTCGACGTCAACCGCGAAACGGGCGAAGAAACCGAACGCTACAAGCGCTATGAAACGACCGTGGGTCGTGCGCTGCTGTCTGCGATTCTGCCTCACGGCATGAGCTTCGGTGAACTCAACCGCGCTTTGAAGAAGAAAGAAATTGCTCGTTTGATCAATCTGTGCTTCCGTCAGTGCGGCTTGCGCGCCACCGTGCTTTTTGCCGACCGCTTGAAGGACAACGGTTACCGTTTGGCTACGCGCGCCGGTATCTCGATTTGTATCGGCGACATGAGCGTGCCGCAGAAGAAGTTTGCATTGGTTGCCGAAGCGGAAAACGAAGTCAAGGCAATCGAAGAGCAGTACATCTCCGGTTTGGTCACGAAGGGCGAACGCTACAACAAGGTGATTGACATCTGGGGTCGCACCGCCGACGACGTCGGCAAGGTGATGATGCAGGAATTGTCCAGCGAACCCGTGGTGGATCGTCACGGCCAGAACGTGCGTCAAGAGTCGTTCAACTCCATCTACATGATGGCCGACTCCGGTGCTCGCGGTTCCGCGGCTCAGATTCGTCAGGTTGCCGGTATGCGCGGCTTGATGGCCAAGCCCGACGGCTCCATTATTGAAACGCCGATTACCTCGAACTTCCGTGAAGGTTTGAACGTGTTGCAGTACTTCGTTTCGACCCACGGTGCTCGTAAAGGCTTGGCCGATACGGCTTTGAAGACGGCAAACTCCGGTTACTTGACCCGTCGTTTGGTCGACGTGACGCAGGACTTGGTCGTGGTTGAAGACGATTGCGGCACCACCAACGGCGTGGCAATGCGTGCCTTGGTTGAAGGCGGTGAAGTGATTCAGGCTTTGCGCGATCGTATTTTGGGTCGTGTGACCGCCGAAGACGTGATTGATAACAGCAAGAACGTTTTGGTGGCCGCCGGCACCTTGATCGATGAGGCCATTTGCGACAAGATCGAAGCCGAAGGCATCGACGTCGTGAAGGTTCGCACGCCTTTGTCTTGCGAAACTCGTTACGGTTTGTGCGCCAAGTGCTACGGTCGCGATTTGGGTCGCGGTACTTTGGTCAACTCCGGCGAAGCTGTCGGCGTGATCGCCGCTCAGTCCATTGGCGAACCGGGTACTCAGTTGACGATGCGTACGTTCCACATCGGCGGTGCGGCATCTCGTGCTGCAGTGGCAAGCTCGGTCGAAGCCAAGAACGCCGGTCGCGTGACTCCGTCTTCGACGATGCGCTACGTGCAAAACGGCGACAAGCAGTTGATCGTGATTTCCCGTTCCGGCGAACTTGTGATTTACGATCCGGAAACGGGTCGCGAACGCGAACGTCATAAGGTTCCGTACGGTGCCACGTTGTTGATCCAGCCTGACCAGGAAGTCAAGGCTGGTCAGCAGTTGGCCACGTTCGATCCGATGACCTTGCCGATTATCAGCGAATACGCCGGTAGCGTGAAGTTCGAAAACGTGGTTGAAAACGTCACCGTGATGAACCAGGTCGACGAAGTCACCGGTTTGAGCTCCATGGTGGTGATCGATCCGAAGCGTACGACGACGTCTGCCAAGGCTACCAAGGGCGGTAAGTCCACTACCGTTACCAATGTGATGCGTCCGTTGGTCCACTTGTTGGACGAAAACGGTCAGGAAGTCAAGATTCCGGGCACGGATCACACCGTGACGATTCAGTTGCCGGTGGGCGCTATTATCGTGGTTCGCGACGGCCAGACCATCCATCAGGGCGAAGTGCTGGCACGTATCCCGCGCGAAAGCCAGAAGACTCGAGACATTACCGGCGGTTTGCCGCGTGTGGCCGAACTCTTCGAAGCTCGCAGTCCCAAGGATGCCGGTATGTTGGCTGAAGCCACGGGTACCGTGACCTTCGGTAAGGAAACCAAGGGTAAGCAGCGTTTGATCATTACCGATCACGACGGTGAAGAACACGAATTCTTGATCAGCAAGGACAAGCAGATCCTCGTTCACGACGGTCAGGTTGTTCAGCGCGGTGAAGAAATCGTCGAAGGTCCGGCCGATCCGCACGATATTCTGCGTTTGCTCGGTATCGAAGAATTGGCTCGCTACATCGTCGACGAAGTGCAGGACGTCTATCGTTTGCAGGGTGTGAAGATCAACGACAAGCACATTGAAGTGATTGTTCGCCAGATGTTGCGCCGTGTGCAGATTACGGATGCCGGCGACACGAAGTTCATCCCGGGCGAACAGGTCGAACGCAGCGAAATGCTCGATGAAAACGATCGCGTCAAGGCCGAAGGCAAGACCCCCGCAAGCTACAGCAATGTCTTGTTGGGTATTACCAAGGCCAGCTTGTCGACCGACTCCTTCATCTCCGCGGCTTCCTTCCAGGAAACCACGCGCGTGTTGACCGAAGCTGCCATTATGGGCAAGCGCGACGAACTGCGCGGCTTGAAGGAAAACGTCATTGTGGGTCGTTTGATCCCGGCCGGCTCCGGCTTGGCCTATCACAAGGCTCACAACGCCAAGGCGCAGCAGGATGCTGCGGCTGCCAAGGCTGCCGATGCAGTGTCCGAAGCACGTTTGGCTGCCGAAGAACTGTTCGAAGGCTTGGACGCCAGCGCCGAACTGGCCAAGATGCGCGACGAAGTGCTCTTTGGTGACGGCGAAATCGAAGTTCCGGCACAGAACATGTCGGCAACGCGCCGTGCAGCAGAAGAACTCTTTGCTATGCGTGAACCTGAAGAAGGCGAAGGCACCGAAGGCAAGCCTGAAAACAAGGCTTAATCCTCCGTAAAAGAGGTGTGAGCAAAGTCCTAAAAAGCTTTGCTCAAAAAGACCGCAGAAGGAATATTTCGTCTGCGGTCTTTTTTCGCCCGTACGATTGAGTCGATATGCGATTTGTGAATATCGCGGGATACTCCTATCGTAGAAAGGGTTTATACCAATTCGGACGGGGTTACAATCAAGAATATTTGTCAGAATGATTCGACAATGCCGGAGGGAGTTTGTCAGTCTTTCAGTTTTCTTCCGGCGGTATCGGATCGCGATACATGGGAGAAAAACGCCATGAAGATTTCCTTAGCAGTAGCTGTGTTAGCGACTGCCTTTTCCGGAGCTGTGTTTGCCGCTCCGGTTCAATATACGACCGCAACGGTCGAAATCAACGCCAAACCTTCGGCAGACTATCTCGGTACGGTTGATGTCGCTACGCCCGTGACCGTTTTGGAAAAAAAGGGCGATAAAGTCAAAGTACGCGTCAACGGTTGGGCGCTGACCGAGTATCCGTCTCAAATCTTTTCCGAAGCGGGCGTGCGTATCGAATACGCCGGCTTTGACGAAGAAAGTGCCGTGAAGTTTACGGACAAATCCGAACGCAAGACCGTGCAAGACAACGAATGGGTCAAAGCTTCTGCCGAAGGATGGATCGACGCCAAAGCTTTGACGCAAAACGTGCAGGCGCTCTGGAAACAGGGAGAGGCGCGTTTGGGCGATGCCTGTTCGTCGTGTCACGGTGCTCCCAAGGCCGATCACTTTACCGCCAATCAGTGGGCCAGCCAGTTGCCCGTCAAGGGCGGTCGAGCAGGACATTCTCGTGCCGGCGCAAATGCGCTGATGTTTAAGTATTTGCAGACACATGCAAAGAAATAAGCGTAAAAACACAATAAAAGACGCTAAAAGCAATTAAATTTTGATAACTTTTTCGACCCAGAAAAGGAATAGAGAGAAATGTTGAATCGTCGCGATCTGTTTAAAGTCGCCGGCGCAGCCACGCTGTCCGGTGTCGTGCCCGCAAGTCAAGCCGTTGCTCAAAGTGCCGGCAAAGTCAAAGCAACCCCCGCAAACGTTGCCAAAACCTATCAGGGCGGCGTAACGGCCGGTCCCGTCTTGAAAGGACAGGGCGACTTGTCGTTGTCCAAGACTTTCAACCTCGGCAAGTCGGTTCTCAACGACGGCGAAGTGATGAATGCTTCGCACTGGGGCGTGTATAAAGCGCATATCAAAGGCGGCAAGATCGAGCGCCTGGAGCCCGTGGGCGAAGACAATGCACCTTCGATGCAATTGCAAGCCGTCGCGCAGCAACCGTATAACAACGCTCGCATCCGCTACCCGATGGTGCGCTTGAGCTATTTGAAAAAGGGTTACAAGGCCGGCGGCAAAAAGCGCGGTGCCGAACCGTTTGTGCGCGTGAGCTGGGATAAGGCGCTGGAGTTGGTTGCCTCCGAACTCAAACGCGTGCGCGACACTTACGGGCCTTCGT
>JAUNOJ010000020.1 GCA_030531135.1 Sutterellaceae bacterium
AGTCGTCGGAAAGCACAAGTCCCTCGCCGAAATCGTCGGGATTGACGGTATCGGTCCAGTCTCGAGAGCAAACCTCTTTTTGAATTTCATCCAATCGTGCTTTGATCAAGGGCACAATGTCTTTACCTGTTTGCTCAAATTTCCGAACAGCCATCATGCCCTGCACATAGCCGTTGGTGAGATTGGTCTTGGCACTGCTGTCGGCATGCGTTAAAGACACGACCAAGCGAGAAGAAGCGCGCGTCATGGCAACGTAGGCCAAACGCACGCGCTCCTCTGTGTCGCGCGCCTTTGTCGGCTCGTGATCCGACACATTTTGAGCCGTCGAAAAAATGAGCGCCTTCTTCAAGATACGACCGTTGTCTTCAACGTCTTCTTGGAAAAAGACGGACTTGTCTTTGCTGTTTGCCGTCATATCGCTTGCCCACGGAATGTAGACAAGGGGATACTCCAAGCCTTTACTCGAATGCACGGTTTCGATTTTGACGACGTTGTCGTCAATGACGGAACGCAGTTTGCGATCGTCATCTCCTGCCGAGCCCGCGGCAATCTGACTTTCAAACCAACGCAAAACGGCGCCCAAGGTTTTCAGTCTGGCAAACTGTGCCTGTAACAGTTCGATAATATGCGCGTAGTTTTCAAGAATTGCAAAACCCTGATTGACCGACAACAGACGCTCGGCAGTTTGCACCGTGTCTTGCAGGAAATTTAATGCTGCCGAGGGCCCGGCCATGACAAAGCGTTTGCCGCACTCAACGAGCAACTGACGATCGGACACGCCTTGGGTATCAGCCATATCGCGAATTTCGCGCATGGTGCGTCCCCACAGGCGCGTGGCGCGTGCGGTATTGAGAAGCTTGCGATTTAAGGGATCGTCCATCGCAGACAAAATCGCCGCCACTTCCAAAGCTTCGGGGGTTTGGAAGACGTCGCCCGCGCCCGAAACCGCAGCACGGATGCCGCGCTTGGCAAGCGCATCGATGATGATGTCGGCGTTGGTGCGCTTTCTCACCAAAAGAGCGATGTCGCCGGCTCGCAGAAGTCGGTACTTTCTGCGCACGCCGTCGACGACCGTATCGCGCTTGATGTAAACGTTGTCGTCGGCCAAAAGGTTGGCAATATCTTGCGCCAAACGATCGGCTTGCAGCTGTCTGGCACCGTCGGCGTTGAGCTTGTCGCCGCCCGGATGCAACCAAAAGCTCACGGTCGGAATCGGGTAGAGAACATTGCCGATTCTGCGCACCAAAGGTGCAGCGGAACTGCCGTAATCGGCCGAACTAAAGCTCAGCTCATCATTTAAAAAGTGCGAAGCCGAGCCCCCCGAGAAAACCGCATTGATCGTTGCGACCAAGGCAGGCGTAGAACGAAAGTTCTTTTTCAGCTCCAACACGCTTTCGGGATCGGCATCCAACAGTTCTTGACGCGCTTTCAAGTAGGTGGAAAGCTCCGCCATGCGAAAGCCGTAAATGGCCTGTTTGGGGTCGCCCACAAAAAACACGGACTTGGGCCCTTCCTGCCGGTTTTCAGGCAAAAAGAGCGTCTTGAAGATCCCGTACTGAATGCTGTCGGTGTCTTGAAACTCGTCGATTAAAACCGCATCAAAGCGATGACGAATCTTTTGCACCAAATCGGGCTTGGTCATCACCAGGCGATACATCTGTACCAAGAGTGAAGAGAAACTCATCACGCCCGCTTCTTTTTCCAAAGCTTCCAAACGTTTGGGCGCCAATTCGACAAAGCGCTTTAAAACTTCAAGCTGCTCGCGCGTCAACACCGGTTTTTTATCGTCCGGCTTTTTGTCAGTCTCTCCCAACGCATCCTCAGGGTTGTCCAAAGCCACGAGTTCCGGCAACTCTTTTATATCGATCGTGTCACCGGCTTCGGACAACTTGGAGAGAATCGTCGGAAAACAATCCCAATTCAAAACGACTTGAGCGTCTTCGGGAGACAATTTTGCGGTTTCAGTGCGCAAAAACTCGTCGATCACCGCCTCGGAAAGCCCGGTGTCGGCGGTTACCGTTACGTCGTAAGCACCTGCTCTCGTGAAGTTAAATTCCGTGAGCATCTTTTGACAGAAGCTGTGAATGGTCTGCACCGAGGCGTCGTCAAAAGCTTCGAGCGCCCGATTGATCAAATCCAACGCGTCGCGCCCGTCCTTGGTCCACATCTCGACCATGGCGGCTTCGGTTTTGTCTTTAAGCTCCTCGCCGTTGGTGAGCGCTTTGGACATACGCTGCAAAACCTTGCGCACGCGCTCTTTGATTTCTGCGGTGGCGGCCTTCGTGAAGGTCACAATCAGAATGCGATCCACTTCCACCTTGGCCTCCACAATAAAGCGCAAAACCAAGTGTTCCAACGAATAGGTTTTGCCGGTGCCCGCACTGGCTTCAATCAAGTAGCGACCGAAGATATTCGAAGTGCACAAATTAAATTCTTTCGGTTGCATTACTTCGTCTCCCAGAGTTTGGCGGCATCGATAAAAGCTTGGGTAATCGTTGTGTGGGGTACGGGCTTGGCGGACTTGCCTCTACCCGTGGTTTTGACGTCCGGAACCCCTTCGACAATCTCCGTGCCAAGTAACTTTTTTTCCTCTTCAGTGAGCTTTTTCACAAACACGCCCCTCAAAGCTTCCAATGCGTTTTGTAACTTTTGGGTTTCGTCGCACAACTCTCCACGAGAATCGTCCCCCGTCCAAATCGCCTTAAACTTCAAACTGTCATCGCTCCAAAACACGGGAGTGCCCATCACCATCGGTCCTTTGGCAAAGCGATTGACGATGACCATCAATAAAGACATCGCCTTTTGCGCAAAGCCCGGAAGAGAATCGTTATCCAAATGCCAGTGCTCGAGCTCTGCCGGCGTTTCCTTGAGATTGACGAAATACATGTCGCGGATGCCGTGCACGGCCGATTGCGCCAAGAACTGAATCAAAGCACGTTTGATATCTCGACCGCTCTTACCGATGAATAGAGATGTCGGCGTTTGATTCGAACCAAAGCAATAAACATCAATCGCCGGCAACGCCGCTTTTTCAAAAGCTGGTTCCGCAATTTCGTTACCCGCAAGGAAGAATTTGCTTTGCAATTGATAAGAGCTGGCGGCAGCCTCTTTCAAACGCTGTTGCAGTTCGTGCGCCGCGTTTAACTTATTGACGAGTTCGGCAACCGAAATCTCTCTGGTAACCTTCACCCCCATTCCCGGATCGAAACCATAGGTGTGAAGAATGTCTTGGGCGCTCACCCCTTGTTCCAATCGTTTCAAGATGTCGCCTTGTGTGATCGAGCGCACGAGGGCATCGTCCAAAGGCGAAACCAAGGGGACGTCCGCTTCTTCGTCTTTTTCCAAAATATTGACGCCTAAAGCACGCGAGGCCCAATCGTCGGGATCGATCACGGCTCGGGCAATCTCACGCAAAGGAATCGAACGACCGGCACCGGACTCATCTTGTGCGGGCACAATTTGTGCATTCAAAAATTGTTTTTCATGCGCCAAAAAGTTCACCTGTCGTGCTTCAAGCAACGCACCCAAGCGCATTTGGTTTCTGCTTTGCACGGATTTGCTTACAGACGTGAAGTTTTCTTCCGCAAAAACGGAAGCCGGAAGCTTCACCGTCAACATTTTTTCAACGACGGATTCGTCTCCGAAGCCCTGCGACAACAAGGCCTTGACGTCTTGCACCACAACGGAGGGACTGGCTTCCACGGAACCGGTCCCCGCCGTATAAGAAATCAGGAAGTTTTGTCGGCAACTCAACATCAAATCCAAAAACACGTTGCGATTGTTGCGGCGCGAGTCTCGGTCGCCCTTGCGACGAGCGTTGACTTTTTGACCGTCTTCCAAGGTGACTTCTGCCGTCATCAAATCGAATTCTTCGCTTCGCACCACACCCGGGAACGTCGGTCCGTCGTTGAGCCCGACAACGGCAATGGCTTTAAAAGGCAGCCATCTGAAATCTTCCATGCCGGCAAACGTGATGCGCCCGCTGGCGCGCGCCATAGTTTTGTCCGTTTGCAGCGTTGCCGAAATCGCGCCCCAAAAAGCTTCAAAGGGAATTTCGGCGTCGACCATCACGGCGTGCACCGCTTCTTGCACGCGCTCGGCCGTTGCCGTAAAGCTTGCCACGTCGGGCTGCCCAACGGCTTGAGGAAAGACGTCGGCAATAAGTTTTTGTGTCCAAGCAAGCCACTGACTTGCCGACTGTTTTCTCGGCACTCTCGAAAGATCGGTCAAACCGGCAGAAACCGAACACAGGAAGTCAAAGAGGTCCTTATATTTGTCGACCGTATCAAAGCCCCCTGCTTCGTTGCCGTATGCGGGCAACGTCTCGGCAAAGACTTCTTTGCGATCGCTTCGCATGCGTGCACCCAAATTCAGGCGCTCCAGGGCGCGCTCGAGCGTTCCGTCGAAATCCCCGCCCTCGTCTTGAGCCGACAGGTTGTCCACACACGCTTGGGCGTGTTCTGCGTCCAATCCCCAGCGATAGCCGCCAGAAACCAACCAGGTGCGAATAACTCCGGTCAAGGCTTCGTCACAGCCCCAACTTCTAAAGAGAATCGGATACTCCAGAAGCGCTTCAAAATCTTTGCGTGTTGCCTTGGAAAAGACGAAGCGCCCTGCCGCCAAGATTGCCTGAGCGGTACTGTTCACCGCAATTTGCGATTGTCCCGCAATGTGATAGGCCATCTTATTTTCTGCCGGTCGATTCATCAACACGGAAGTGATGACAGGAGCCATCGCATCGATATCGGGGGTGACGACCAAAACGTCTTCGGCTCCGAATTTTTCGCCGTTTTCTTCAGCCTTTTGACGCAAGCCGTCCACCCAATCCAAAACCGCTTCGATTTCGCGCGCGGCATTGGGCGCTTTGACAATCAGGAAAGAGTCGTCGTCGGGAGCGACTTCCGAGGGCAAATCGGAAGCGCTGTCCGTGAGGATAGCTTCTTGCACCTGTTGCAGCACGGTTGTGCATTCGGGGTGATGCACAAAGGCTGTCGTTTGCTCTTGGTGCGCAACGTCGGACACACGCAACGTTTCCAAAGCCGACAAATCAAGTTCCGGTGTGACATCCCACTTTCTGCCGTGCACTGTCGCATCGGTGCGATCCGCCGCATCGTCTTCAATCAAGGACGGATCGGTTTCGGGGTCGCCTGCAAACGTCCAAATGCGTTCAATGAGAGCACGTTGGCTTGCGGCATTTTTGCGCAAGTAGTCCAGCGCATCCGAGCTCTCCGACATTTTCCAATCGTCAAAGACGCTTCGAGGCAACGTTTCAAACCAATACGCTTCGCTCGGGTTGATGAGATAAATGAAGATGTCGCGCGACTTGGCCAAAGCTTGCAGAAAAGGCAAAGACAAGGGCGGCAAAGCTGCCGGCAAAAAGATATGCACGGGGCTCTTTTGCACTTCGACATTTTCTTCCAACAGCTCTTTCCAACGCTTGGGCACTTGAAAGAGCGGATAAGTCGAACTCCAACTGAGTTTGTTTTCACCCCATTGGCGCTTGGCGATTTCTTCAAAAAGC
The DNA here is from genome assembly GCA_030531135.1 of Sutterellaceae bacterium. Classification (GTDB taxonomy): domain Bacteria; phylum Pseudomonadota; class Gammaproteobacteria; order Burkholderiales; family Burkholderiaceae_F; genus Duodenibacillus. The sequence goes on from JAUNOJ010000020.1 coordinate 5,522, forward strand.
GCTTTTTGCCAAGGAAAGTCCAAGTGTGCTTCCAGCGCCTTTTTCTCGCGCAACAAACGCGGCGTAGGCTTGTCACTCGTTTTGTAGCCGATATTCATCCAATCCAACACCCAGTCGAGGCGATAGCTCACGTAAGTCACAAACAAGTGCGTGATGCGGCGCGCCAACGTCGTGACGGCAGAGGGCGGCTGGTTCTTCAGATAACTTGCCAGTCTTTGGCATTGCGGCTGATTTAAAAAGTCGGCATCCGTCAAAAGACTCCAGATGATCCATTCCAGTTCTTCGGCCGTATTGCCTCGGCCCATGAGCCTGGGGCCCGAAGACTCGCCGAACCAGTGAGAAAAACTCACGAGATTTAAGTTGGAGGCAATGCCGATTTCGTCGGCAAAGGCTCTGGCAATGTCGTCCTTGATCGCTTCGCTCGGAATCACGATCGTGTCCGAAGTAAAGACGCTCGATTGCCCCATTTTGAGAGCCGTTTTTCTGTCGGCGGTTACATAGCCCAAAAGGATGCGGCGCAAGAGTTCGTATGAGTTGGAATAAATCGTCTGGATCACGGCTTTGAGTCCCAAAATTCGTTGCAGGAAAAAGCTTTTTTCGCATACTTTTTCGTCGAGCCATGAGCATACAACAAAACCGAAAATGACTCATTGATTTTTCTTGAATTGCCTCCGGAATGTGTCGCATCCGAAAACAACATTGATAAACAAAATAAAAGGAGGCATCGCTCGGACACCTCCTCTTGGGAAAGCAATTCAAATTCTCGACACCTGTCGGTGCCGAGAACCGTTGTTGCCCATCGTGTTTTAGAACACGTACTTCACGTTAACCTGACCGTAGACTTCACGGTAGTCGTCGGAACCGGCCGCCATACCCAGACCGAAGCCCAAGGCCATGGCATCTTTTTGAGCTTCAAAGCCCAAACGTGCGCGACCGACGTTTTCAGACCAAACATCCAAGTCGGTGCCCATGCGAGCCTGACCGACAAGCGTGTCGGCTTCGACATTGGTGTCACCGAACATGTGGACATAGCCCACGTCAAAGACGGACTTCACGATCCAACCGCTGTCAAAGGACTTCGTGCCGGAAACAGCTACGCCGATGGGCATATTGACCAGATTCTGATCCGTGTCTTCGACCTTAAAGCCCTTCTTGGTGGTGTAACCGTCCGTGCTCACACGCAAGTAGTTAACGCCCACATAGGGAACAAACGAAAGTTCGTCCGAGAACTTCAAGTTCATTTCGCCGCGAGCGCCCACCGTCCAAACGTCGGCATCGACATCAGCGCTGTCGCCGGAACCGTGAACGATGTCGTTCGACGTCGTCATCCAGCCCGCTTGACCCACGATATTGAAGTCGCCGATACGACGTGCGGCATAAGCTTGCAGGCCATAGTAGTCCACATCGTTTTTCACGCCGCCGTTATCACCATGGCCCTTGACTTCGCCCGTGCCGACATTAGCCAATGCGCCGATCGTCCAATCGCCCTGGGTATATTCGCCGCCGAAGGCCAAGCCCCCCAATTGCGTCTTGGTTTCAAGCATGCTACGAGAGCCGCCCATTTGAACCTGCGTACCGGTCACTTCGGCAAAGCCCGTGACACCGTCGTTAAACGTGTTGGTCAACGATGCACGCTTTGCCACCTGATCCAAACCGATCATTGCGCCTTCGATGCCGGCCGTTTGCACGCCGCCCGCGGCAGCGAGGTTAAAGGCAGCATTCAACTGAGCATGACGATGGTCGCCGTTGCGCAGTTTTTTGTTTTGGCCGTCAAGATAATTCTTGATGAGCTCGGAGGCTTCATCGGTCTGCTTTTCAATCTGATCCAAAGCTTTGCCATCAAAGCCGTCCAAACCGAGCGAGGCGAGCGCGATACCGTCTTCGTTTTGGACAAAGGTAACCGTCTGGCTTGTGCCGTTATACGATGCAACATAACGGACATTGTCGAGGGTTGCAGCACTCAAATCTGTGAGATCGACCCCAACCAAAGCATCACCAAACATCACGGATGCACCTTCTGTTGCCACATTCGTGAAATACAAGTTGCCGATATTAAGCCCGGAAATCGTACCTTCCTTCACAGAAGTTTTTGCACCGGCGTCAGCCGTCAACGTTGCGCCCGAACCCAAAACAACGGAACCCGTTGTTGCCGTGTTAGCATCGCCGATGTTGGCTGCGACGTTTGAAAGATCAACAGCACCGGCCAAATAAAGCCCCGGAATACCATTCATGGCGCTGACGCTATCGAATGCGGTTTGAGCCGTTGCTTTGTCGCCCAAAGCCAGAACACCGCCAGTGACATTAAAGGTCACGTTGTTGTAGCCTGTCTTCGTTGCAACGGCACCCGACCTCAATTCGACAGTCGATGTATCGGCTGAAGCATTTGCCGTAATACCGATAACGTCATACAAACCTGTCCAGTTGGTTTCGGTCTTATCCCCGAAATCAAAAGTGAAGTTCTTAACCGCCTGTGCCCTGACCTTGGAGAAAGCGTTGACAGACTGATTCGTTTTGAAGTCATATTCGCCGCCTGCCAAAGTCAGAGCCGCAGTTGTAACGCCGTTAGCATCAATCTTGGTTCCCTCGAATACTGCAGGATCAGCTAACGTGACGTAGCCCTCGTCGACAGTAGACTTTGCAATAACTTCACCCTGATGATTGGTTGCGGCAACAACCTTGCCGCCGGCATAAATATCACCGTGGACAGTGCCACCGGCAATCACGATTTTGCTCGTGCCAACCTTGGCTTCGGCATTGTTGTAGTAATCGGCATTGTTGTATTCGCCTTGCAATGCCAGACCGCCGCCGTAAATATCGCCGTAAATTTGAGCTTTATCGGTAACGAGAATCGTCGCACTGTCAACAGTGGCCAAACCGCCTTCGGTTGCGATGCCACCGCCGTAAATATTGGCTTTATATCCTTCCTTTTCTTTAAGACCGACAACTGTTGTGCCGCCGATTGCAATGAAAACTTTGTTAACATGCGCGGCACCTGTTTCATTACTTTCGTCACGATTGCCTGACGAAATACCACCGCCGACAATAGCCGTCTTGCCTTGAATCATGGCGTAGGTCATGGAATCAAGGTAGTTGCGCAAGTCGGGTTTAGAGGTATCGATCGGGGGCATCTGATTCTGGCCGAAGAAAGCATCGAAAGCCAAACGACCGATTTTGCCGGAAGTTGCCGTGATGTTGACCTCGTCTACTGTCGAGCTTGCAGTCTTAGAGGTATCTGGGGCACCATTTTTCAAGGGATTTGTATCATCGACTGCGTAACCGCCGCCAATAATCCCGTCAACAGAACCGCCGATCACATTGATGTTGACAGTGCCGACCTTCGAGACAGCGCCAAGGCCATAGTTCATGTCACCAGTACCGCCGGCATAAGCAATGCCGCCACCCATTACACCGATCGTCTCACCGCCTGCAAAATTCAAAGTCACTGTTTGGACATCGGATTGCGCCAAAGTTCCGGCAGGCTTTTCACCGTCTTCCGGAACGGTTGCGTCACCGGAAGCAAGAGCAATGCCGCCGCCGAACACGCCGACGTTATAGCCGCTTAAGACATTGATAGCGACATTCTCCACAGTAGCAGTTGCTTTTGGAGCCGTGACAGCATCGACATCATATTTGCCTTCTCCTGTATTGTTTTCATCAACAACTTTGCCCGGGTAAACCTCGTTACGAGACCAAGCCGCCGCGACGCCACCACCAAAGATACCAACGTTGACACCAGAAGTTTCGGCCAATGCATCGATCAAGGTCTGAACATCTTTTTCTAACCCTGCCGTATCCAACTTTCCAAGCGCATCTTTGAGTGCAGACAGATTTTTGCCTTGCAGAGCCTTCATGACATCGGTGAGAGAAATGCTACTGCCAACCTTGTTTTTGATATTGCTTAATGCCGTCTTGACGTCAGAGAAATACTTGCCCTTTGCATCGGTGTTGGCAAACACATCACCAGCGCCTTCTTCTCCGACGGTGATCGTCACGTTATTTGCCTTCGAGGTTGCAGTGGAAGCCTTGGTGTCGCCGTCATACTGGTAAGCTCCTGCTAAGCCACCACCGATCACAAATGCAGAAGACGATTTGGAACCCAAATTGATAGCAATGTTTTGCGATTCCGCCTGAGCCTTACCTCCCAAACCCTTCACTTTGTCTGCATCAACTGATAGTTCAACCCCTTTGTTTACGAGGGCTTGATTAATCACCCCCAAGATACTTCCAGTTTCTTTGTCAAGATCACCAGCCAAAGCAACCCCACCCCCGAAAAGCCCAGTTGCCAGTCCAGAGTTGACGTCTATAGTCGAATCATTGCTGACTAAAGTCTGACTTTCACCGCCCAAAGCGCCAACAGCTAAGCCACCTCCAATCACCCCGACAGTAAGGCCTTCAAAACCGGCTCCAGTAGAAACAGTTTCTATCGCAAGATGGGTGGTTCCGTTAACTATAGAAGATGCTTTTCCCCCAATAGCAACAGCGGATCCTCCCACAATAGTTCCCAAAGTCGTAGCTCGCTTTGATAGTTCAATATTTACATCCCCATTCAGAATGACGCCACTATATTGTCCATGTGGAGTAACACCATAGTTCCCAACATTGATTTTTATGCTATCTCCAATATTGATAGCAGAACTTGCCCCGGTAAGCAAAATGCTATTTCCACTATTCAGCACAACCTTTGAGCTTCCATTTCTAACAAGTTCTGAACCTCTTTCTGAGGCCGCTAAAAAATTTACCATTCTGTCAGCCCCAACAGTAGCCAAAATAAGTGGTGTAGTTTCGCCTCCGACAACAATATTAGTACTGCCCTCAACGGTTTGAGTTTCGTCAACGGTACCAAACCAAGCTTCTATACGATCTAACAAGGGCTTGACAGCAGGTTTCCAATTGCTCACTGGTCTCAACAGAGTTACCGTCATCGAGTCAATGTTGTTTTGACCGCCTACTGTACCAACCAAAGTCACTCCTTTTCCCGTGCCAAGAGCATCCTGCACCTGATTCCAGTCCTGTTTCAGAATCCCCTCTAACAGGTAACGAGCATCCCCTTCCGTCTGAATATTGAGCGTATTGCCGTTACCGGAAATGAACTTTGTCGTTCCTTCTTCTTGAATGACATAGTCGTTGGTGACATCAATCTGTGCAGCTCCGGTAGCACTCATGCCCAATACCAAAGCACCGGTCACTGCAGCGCAAACAAGTGTCTTCGCACTCTTGGCGGGCTTACCGCGTGTTGCACTAGCTTCGGACGAAACGATATAGTTGCGACGTACATCGTTCCACAAAACCTTAAAGGCCTTATTCATTTGATTCTCCTTCAAATCCGTAGGATATGAAACACAATAATTTGGAAAATTTACACTCGCACCCCCCCCCGATGCTTTGATTTTCGTCAATATTTATTGGCTTTCACGGAGTTTTTGCACCCTTGTGTCCACAAACTTATACACCTATAAACTGTAGCCTTTTCGCTACGCGCGTAAAACCTTGATTTCTCACATTGGTTGACTGCGGATGACCTACTTTGGTCGTATTGGGCAAGTTTTTGGAAGTAAACGCAAGGTTTGTGCAACATTGACGGGGTATCATACGAAAACCAAAATCGTCACACTCCTTTGACGTACTGCACTTTCGGATAAATCGTTATGTTGATCAATCGCCTGCGCCGTTCTCTTTTAGCTTTAGGGGCTCTAGTTTCTCTTGTTGCCGCCGCTCCGACGTGGGCGGCAGAGACGTTCACCCCCTTTGAAGTCACGGACTTGGCAGGCCGCACGGTCAAGGTAGATAAAGCCCCTCAACGCTTCGTCGTTGCCAACTACATCGCCAACTTCCTGATGGTGGGCGGCGCCAAGAGTTTGGATAACGTCGTTGCCATGACCCAAGACGGCTGGGTGGAAACGCGCCGCGGCGAATACGAAGTCTTGACGCAAGCTTTCCCCAAGATCAAAGAGATTCCAAGCATCGGGGGCTATCACGACAACATTCTCAATTCCGAAAAAATCTTGGCGCTGCGCCCTGATGTCGTCCTGATCAACACCAGCCAATACGCCGACAACAGCCAGCGCGTGGATATCTTTGAAAAAGCAGGCATCCGTGTGGTCGTACTCGACTACCACGCGATGAAACAAGCCAACCACATTCAAAGCACGCAGATTTTGGGCAAACTTTTGGGCCGCGAATTGGTGGCGCAAGCCCAGAGCGAGCGCTATGCCGAAGTGATCAACACGATCGACTCGCGCATTGCGCAGCTGCCCGACTCCGCCAAGCATAAGCGCGTTTACATCGAAGCCGGCACCAAGGGGGTGGGCGAATACGGCAACTCTTATAACGGCTCGGTTCTGTGGGGCGCGATCGTCAAAAACCTTCAAGGCGCCAATATCGCCGAAAATATGAAGCAACCCTATTCGCCTTTGGATCGAGAATTCGTGTTGGCGCAAAACCCGCAAGTCATCGTGATGGCAGGCAGCATCTGGCACAACGCCAATGAAAGCGATCAGATGCGCATGGGTCTGACTGTGGATGAAGCCACGGCTCAGGCGCGTTTGGCAGGCTTTGCCAAGCGTCCCTTGTGGGAAAAGCTCTCTGCCGTGCAAACGGGCGACGTATACGCGGTCGACCACGGCAGTTTGCGTTGCATGTTGGATTACACGTTTTCGATGTTCTTAGCCAAGGTTCTGTACCCGGAAACCTTTGCCGACTTCAACCCCAAGGTCGAGTTGGAAATGTTCTATAAGACCTACTTGCCCGAAGTCGACGCACGCGGCACGTTCTTCATTCAACTCGACAAGTAAACATTTACTTTCCAAGAAGAGTCTGCAATGTCTTGCCACCATAACTACGTGCACCAAGTCGTCAAGCGCTGCGCCGTCCTAGCCGGACTCGCAGCAGCCTTGCTCGTCTTCGTGATTCTGGATTTGGCAAACGGCGGCTCTTCCATGCCTTTGACGAACGTCGTGTCGGCGCTTTTTGCGGGGCCTACCGGAACATCCATTGACGCCACCATCATCTGGTCGATTCGCCTTCCCATGACCTTGACCGCGCTTTTTGTCGGAACGGCTTTGGCAGTGGCGGGGCTTGAAATTCAAAACATTACCGGCAACGCTCTGGCAAGTCCCTCCACCTTGGGGATCAGCTCTGCCGCAAGTTTCGGTGCGGCAGGCGCCATTACGTTGGGCTTGACCGTTTTCGGTCAGCTTTGGATCGGCACGGCTTTGAGCGCCTTCGTGTTTGCCTTGGGCGTTTCTTTAGCCATCTACGCCTTGGGCAAAGTGCAAGGCATGAGTCCGACCACTTTGATTTTGTCGGGTATCGTCATGAACTTCTTTTTCATGGCGCTGCAGCAATTCCTGCAATATCGCTCAAGCCCCGAAGTCGCGCAGTTGATTGCCGGGTGGACTTTCGGCAATCTGGAGCGCAGCTCGTGGACAAGTGCCACGGCCGCAGGCGTCGTGACCCTCATCGGGTGCGCTTATCTCTTGACCCGCTCTTGGGCTTTGACCGCTTTGACTTTGGGAGAAGAGCGAGCCCGCAGTTTGGGCGTTGCCGTCTCGCGCATTCGCGTGGAAGTCTTTTTCTTAAGTTCCTTGATGATTGCCGCAGCCGTGGGCTTTATCGGTACGGTGAGTTTTGTGGGCTTGGTGGCGCCGCACTGCGCACGCCTTTTGATCGGCGAAGATCAGCGCTTTTTGTTGCCGGCCACGCTTTTAACGGGCGGCGTTTTGATGTTGGCCAGTAGCTTCGCGGCCAAATTATTGTCTTCGGGCTCGATGTTGCCCGTCGGGATCATCACCTCTTTGGTGGGCGTTCCCTTCCTCTTGATTCTTTTGTTACGCAGTCGCGGGAGTTTGCAATGACGCGCTTGACTTTGGAAAATTTAGGCGTGACCTTTGGCGAGCATCGCGTCTTGCGCGACATCACGTGCGAACTTGCCGGCGGCGAAATGGTGAGCGTCATCGGCCAAAACGGCGGCGGGAAGACGACGTTACTCAAAGCCGTCGCGGGCTTGTTGCCGCACTCAGGCAAGGTCTGCGCCGATTTGGGCGAAAACCAAGTCTTTCAAAAGTCGATTGCCTACGTGCCGCAATTGTCGCAAGTCACAAGCCGTCTTACCGTCTTTGAAATGGTCTTGTTGGGGTTAGTGAACGACCTCTCCTGGCGCGTTTCAAAAGAAACTTTTGATCGCGTGGACGAGACGCTCCATCAACTCAACATCAACCGTTTGGCAGATACCCCTGTCAATCGCCTCTCGGGCGGGCAAAAGCAACTTGTGTTTATGGCGCAAGCTTTTGTGAGTCGCCCCAAGATTTTGCTTTTGGACGAACCCACCTCCGCACTCGATTTACGTCACCAACTCGTGGTAATGAATGCCGCGCGCGACTATACCGATCAGACAGGCGCCGTCACGATTGTCGTGGTGCACGACCTTTTGACTGCGGCTCGCTTTAGCGACAAGTTGCTGCTTTTGGGAGACGGTCGCATTCGCACGTTCGACACGCCTGAAAACGTTCTCAAGCCCGAGACGCTCTCCGACGTTTATAAGGTGAGCGTCAGTGTGGAAAAAACCGATCCGGGCTTTTTAAACGTCATTCCTTTGGAAGCGCTCTGATTCGTTTTCTCTCGGTGTGAAGCCTCCCCGCGCTTACGAGCGGGGCTTCCGTCTGTCTTAATAGGACGG
>JAUNOJ010000282.1 GCA_030531135.1 Sutterellaceae bacterium
TGGCCTATTTCCATGTGCCGTTTTGCGAAACCCGTTGCCTGTACTGCATGTTCTATCAAAACCCGTTGAAAGAAGATGCCAGTCACGCCTTTGCCCAGCGCTTGATCAAAGAAATCCAACTTTGGAGCGATAAAGAAGCCCAGAAGTCGGGTTTGGTGCACGCCGTTTATTTCGGCGGCGGTACGCCCACGGCCTTGGCACCGCAAGACATGAAGGATGTCCTGAAGGCCGTCAAGACCTATTTGCCTTTGGCCAACGACTGCGAAATTACGCTTGAAGGTCGTATTCATCACTTTGAAGACGAAAAGATGGAAGCGGCCTTAGAGGGAGGCGTCAATCGCTTCTCTTTGGGTGCGCAGACCTTCAATACCCAAGTGCGTCAGTCCGTGCAGCGCGTGGACGATCGTGAAACCATGATCCGTCGCTTGGAAAAGCTCTGCTCATACGATGATGCCGCCGTTGTGATCGACTTGATTTACGGCTTTCCGGGGCAAACCATGGAAGTGTGGGAAGACGATCTTAAGACCGCCATGTCTTTGCCTTTGGACGGTGTGGACTGCTATCAATTGAACGTCTTTGAAAAGTCGCCCTTAGCGAAATACATCGCCAACGGCAAGTTGCCTTCGGCAGCCGACACCGCCATGAAGGCCGATATGTTCGCCAAGAGCGTCGAGATGCTCACCAACAATCAGTGGCATCGATTGTCAAACAACCACTGGCGTCAAACCAACCGCGAACGCAACATCTATAACGAACTGGGCAAGAGTGCATGCGACTGCTTGGCTTTCGGTTGCGGTGCGGGCGGTCGTTTGAACGGTCACAGCTTCATGATGCAACGTAAGCTCGCCGACTGGAACGAAGGGATCGACGCCGGTCGCAAGCCCGTGATGGTCGTGATGGCGCCGGGCGAACACTGGCATTTACTTCGCACCGTTTCTTCTCAGATGGAATTGGGGGCGATCAACTTAAAGCGCATTGCCGCAGAGTTTGGTGTTCCGGTCGATACGATGACCGCTGATGTTGTTGCTCAGTGGATTGAAGCAGGGCTCTTAACGCGCGTGGGCGACTGGTTGGTGCAAACCTTGGCAGGCCAATACTGGCACGTGACGCTGGCTCAACTTCTCGTTGATTTGATCACCAAGCGCCTGTCCGGCGAAAAGATCGAACCGCAGGGGGCTTCGGGCTACCATGGTTCTGAGGGCGGGCATCCGCACGCCATGATGAATCTTTCGCCCAAGATGATCGAAATGGCCATGAAGATGATGGGTGCCAAGACCTTGGACGAATTGACGTTGCCGGGCGGTGCACCTCTGCCTCCCGGAATGAAGGCCGCTTTCGAAAGAACGCTTGCCAAAGCAAAAGCCGAAGGCATGACGGTCAATACTGACAAAGCCACGATGCAAGTGCATCACAGCGGAATGCCGGTCAGCATGTTGGGCGACAAGAATTCGGCCATCAAGCTTTAAAGATTTCACAGTAAAAATGCCGAAGTTACCCCCGTTTCTTCGGCATGTCCTGAACCTTGATTTGAGCCAAGGAAACAAGTGCTCGATATTGTCCATCAACGCTTGCATGGAGAGAGCAGGCGTTGATGTTCAACCAAAGGAAACTACAAAAATGATCAGCCAACAGCTGAAATTGACTCAGACGGCCGTTGCCGTTACTGCCGCATTGGTTGCAGGTGCATCCTCTGCCGTTTTTGCCCAGGAAGCCGATGTCACGACCGAAACCGTGAAGGTGACGGCTTCTCGTGTGGAGCAGGAACTCAAAGACGTGAATATGTCCGTGTCCGTGATTACGGCCGAACAGATTGAAAAGTCCGGTGCTCAGACCGTCGGCGAATTGTTGCGTGACGTTCCGGGCGTTCGCATCAACAATGACGGCAGTCAGGGTATGAAGCGAATCAAGATTCGCGGTGAAGATACGTTCCGTACCCTTGTGATGATCGACGGTCAGAAGATGTCCGAACACAAGTCGATGTCTGGTTCCCCCATGTTGATCGATCCGGCCATGATCGAACGTATTGAAGTGATCAAGGGGCCGGCCTCTGTGCTCTATGGTTCCGATGCTATTGGCGGCGCCATCAACATCATTACCAAGAAGGGAGCAAAGAAGCCGTTTGAAGCAGGGGTCTCTGCCGGTATTGACGGCTCCAACACCGGTACGAATGCTTCCGCTTACATTGCCGGTAGCGTTGACGGCTGGAACTATCGTTTGGGCTTGGCTCACGAAAAGGGAGATGAGCTCAAGACGCCGGCAGGGGACTTGGATAAGACGGGATTCTCCTCGTTTGGAGTGAACGGTTATTTGGCCTACGACATCAATGAAAACAGTACGGTCGGCATGACGCTGGATCATTTTGATATGGACTTTATGTCCGGGAGTGTTCAGACAGGATATGACAACTTTTTTGTTGATGTTCCCGAATGGAAGCGTGACAAGATCGGTGTTTTTGGGGACTTCAAGAACATTACCGAATATCTGACTCGCGTGCGCGTGGACGCCTTCTATCAGAAGAGTAATAAGCAGATGCTTAACCACGTTGACGTGGTTGGAATGCCGATGATTATCAATAACTACGCTGACAATGATTTGGATCAGTACGGGTTCTCCGTACAAACGGATTGGCAACTCGGTGAGTCAAA
>JAUNOJ010000283.1 GCA_030531135.1 Sutterellaceae bacterium
ATCGGCGCACGTTTGACACGCGAAGTTCAGGCCAACGCCTACGCACAGTGGAGCTGGGATCGCAGTTCCATGCAAAAGGCCGTTGCCGGCGTTCGTTGGCAACCCCGTCCCATGAGCGTGGTGGGCTTGTACTACCGCTACAACTGGGCGCCTGATAGCCGCAGCGAAGACCATATCGATCAGATCGACTTGTCGTTGCAGTGGCCGTTGACCGAAAATCTCTTTGCACTGGCGCGTCAAAACTATTCGCTTTACGACAAGAAATTTATCGAAACGTTGGTCGGCTTCGAGTATCATGCCGATTGCTGGACGTTGCGCGCCGTTGCACAACGTTACACTCGCGATACCGACAGTGACGAAACCAACTTCTATATCCAATTAGAATTGACAGGCTTGGGCTCCATCGGTTCGAGCCCCTTGTCCGAACTGCAGCGCAGCATTCAGGGCTACCAGACACGTAGCTCCATGCCGACCTCAATGGAAACTTATGATTACTACTATTAACCGTGTTCGTCTGGCCACGTTGGCCGTACTCGTTGCCGCCGTGCCGGCTTTTGCTCAAGAAGCGCAAACGATTCGCGTGATCGAAGAGCCGGCCGTCAATGCCGATGCCGCATTGACGGGCTCTCGTCCCGTCGATCGTATCGTGGCTGTGGTCAACAACGACGTTATTACCGAATACGAACTGCAAAATCGTGTGCGTCAGGTTGCCATCAATCTTCGCCAACAAAATATCGAATTGCCTTCGATGGGCGAGTTGCGCAATCAGGTGATCGAACGTTTGATTTTGGAAAAAGCCATCGATCAGCGCGCCAAGGAATTGGGAATTCGCGTCGACGAACAGATGGTGAGCGCTTCGATCGAACAGATTGCCCGCAACAACAAGTTGACCGTGGCCGAATTGCGCGAACGTCTTCAAGCCGACGACGTGAGCTATTCGGCATTCCGTCGCCAGATTCGTGATGAAATCATGATGCAGCGCTTGCGCGAACGCGAAGTCGACAGCCAGTTGACGATTCCCGAAAGTGAAGTCGATGCCTATTTGGCCGAAGAAGCCGGCTTTACGAGCGGCGACACGCAGGAGTATCACGTCCAGCACATTCTGTTGCCGATTCCTCCGGGAGCCTCCGACAGAGAAGCCGATGCCGTCGGTGACGAAGCTGAAAACATCGCACGTCAAGCTCGCCAAGGCGAAGACTTCGGCAAGCTTGCTGCCGCCCACTCCAAAGGTGAAGATGCCCTTCAGGGCGGCGACTTGGGCTGGCGCGATGCTTCCCGTTTGCCCTCCATTTTCTGGCAAGCCATTGAAAACCATCGCACCGAACGCAACTATGTCACCGTGGTGCAGTCCTCGGGCGCTTATCACGTCGTGAAACTCGTCGACAACCGCGACGGCGTCAAAGCCAAGCTTGCCGGCGTTCCGGTCGAACAGACCCACGCCCGTCACATTCTGATGTTTGTCAGCGACATGACGCCCGAAAGCGAAGTGCTTTCGCGCTTGCATGACATCAAGCGCCGCATCGAAGCCGGCGAAACCGACTTTGCCACCATGGCGCGTCTGACCTCGGTGGACAACTCCGCCACGCGCGGCGGCGACTTGGGCTGGCTCAACGCGGGCGACACCGTCCCCGAATTCGAATCGGCCATGAACCGCTTGCAGCCCGGCGAAGTGTCCGAACCCATTCGCACGCAGTACGGCTACCACTTGATCCAGGTGGTGGAACGCCGCACCGCCGCGGGCGACGCCACGCGCTCGCGCTTGGCCGCTCGCATGGCCTTGCGTGAAAAGAAGTTGTCGGAAGCCGTCTACAACTGGCAACGCGAATTGCGCGACCGCGCCTATGTGGAAATTCGCAAAGACAGCTTCTAAAGCTTTCGATTGAAATGATTGACGTCGCCGTCGCAAAGTGTTTGAAGACGCTTTTCGACGGCGCTTTGTTTTGGTAAAAAACATGACTGATTTGCACACCGTCGCACCGATTGCCATCACCACGGGCGAACCGGCCGGTATCGGCCCGGAGATTGCTTTGAAGGCCGCTTTGTCCGTCGGCAATACGTTGCCCATTGAGCTCGTCGGCTCCGCAACACTTCTAAAGGATACGGCGCGACGTTTGGGCTTGCCCGAAAAATTACCTCCTCACGTCTCGATTTGCGATGTTCCGTTGGGCGCAGACGTTGTGCCGGGCATTCTCAATGTCAACAACGCCCCTTACGTTTTAAAAACGCTCGAAGTCGCCGCCTTGGGCGCGTTGTCAGGCAAATATTCGGCTGTGGCCACAGCTCCCGTACAAAAAAGCATCATTACCGAAGCCGGACACTTTTTTAGCGGTCACACGGAATTTTTTGCCGAGATTTCTCACTGCAAGCGCGTGGTGATGATGCTCACCTCCTCGGCCGAGTCCGATGCCCTGCGCGTGGCTTTGGCAACGACGCACCTGCCTTTGCGCGCCGTACCCGATGCAATTACGCCCGAGCTTTTGGACGAAACGCTCTCGATTCTCGATGCCGATCTCAAACAAAGCTTCGGCCTAGCCCGTCCGAAAATCGCCGTCACGGGTCTTAATCCCCATGCGGGCGAATCGGGCCACATGGGCATGGAAGAAATCGAAGT
>JAUNOJ010000284.1 GCA_030531135.1 Sutterellaceae bacterium
CGTATCGGGTTCGGGCAAATCGACACTGGTCTCCGACGTTTTGGTTCCCGCATTCAAACGCAAGATGGGCGGTACGGTTGCTGCCGGCGCACACGACTTCGTGCGAGGCGCCGAGTATTTCGACGATGTCGTTTTTGTCGACCAAAGTGCCATCGGCGCCAATGCGCGCTCCAATCCCGTGCTCTACATCGGTGCGTTCGACGCCATTCGACAGCTTTTTGCCGGCACCCGTTTGTCGCTTGAGCGCGGCTATACGCCCGCCACCTTCAGTTTCAATACCGGCAGCGGTCGTTGCCCTGCTTGCCAAGGTGCGGGCTTCGAAGTCGTCGAAATGCAGTTTTTAAGCGATATTCATATCGAATGCGAAACCTGCCACGGCAAGCGTTACCGTCCGGAAACGCTGGAAGTCAAAATCAACCTCAACAACCTGGGTGAAAAAAGTATTGCCGACATTTTGGACATGACAGTCGACGAGGCGCTTGCCTACTTTGCCACCCAAAAAGACATCGCCAATCGTCTCTCCACGCTTTCCGAAGTCGGTTTGGGCTATATGAAACTGGGGCAATCGCTTGCCACTTTGTCCGGCGGCGAGGCCCAACGCCTGAAACTTGCCGAAATTCTGGCCCAGAGTCGCAGCCGTAAAAATCCGAACGTTTTATACGTCTTTGACGAACCGACGACGGGCTTGCACTTTGACGACGTCGCCAAGCTGATCAAAGCCTTCAGACGTCTGATCGAGGCCGGCCAAACGGTGTTGACGGTCGAACATAACCTCGATGTGATTGCGGCCGGCGACTGGATTGTGGACTTGGGACCCGAGGGCGGCGACGAAGGCGGAACAATCGTTGTCGAAGGCACCCCCGAAAAGGTGATGCAGCACCCGGCAAGCTACACCGCCAAGGCTTTGTGCGCCTATCGCGAAATGATCGGCCCGAACGGCAAATCGATGGAAGGCATTTTCACCGACGCCAAACCCCTTTCGACAACGGCCGCATCTCCGGGAAGAAGCCTTCAGAGCATCTGGCGCAGTGCACGCGCCGGCGACATGGGAATTTTCGGCGCACGAGAACACAACCTCAAAAACATCGATGCCGTTATTCCCAAGAAGGAATTGACGGTGGTCACCGGCGTTTCGGGTTCGGGCAAATCCACCTTGGCTTTCGGCATCGTCTTTTCCGAAGGTCAACGCCGCTATTTGGACAGTCTGAATGCATACGCCAGAAGCATTGCACAACCGCCCGCCCGTCCCGATGTCGAGCAGGTGACGGGAATTGCACCGACAGTGGCCATCGAACAGCGCACGAGCCGAGGCGGTCAAAAGTCCACCGTGGCCACGCTCACCGAAATTCAACACTTCCTGCGTCTGGTCTACGTCAAGCTCGGTATTCAGTATTGTCCGACGTGCCGCATTCCGGTGACCACACAGTCGTTGGACGCCATCATTGCCGACATCATGCAATCCATGCGCGGGCAGACCGTCACGGTCACGGCACCGGTGGTTGTCGCACGCAAAGGCACTTATGAGGAATTGGCAGAACGCTATCGCACGACTTTGGGCGTTGCGTCTTTGCGCGTCGACGGTCGTTGGAAGGCAACCGAGGGTTTCGGAGGACTGTCGCGCTATTCGGATCACACCATCGAAGTTCCCTTCGGCACCTTTGAGGTCAGCCCCGAAAACGAAGCTCTCATTCGCCAAGCCGTCAAAGCGGCCGTCGAACAAACCGGCGGAACGCTCAATGTTGTCGAAGGCACAAGCGAAGTCTTGCCTCGCCAAAACAAAGACGTCACTGTCAAACGCTACTCGACCAAGCGCGCTTGCCCGCAGTGCGGCGAAAGCTTCCCCGAACCCGATCCTCGACTGTTTTCTTACAACAGCCGCATCGGTTGGTGTCCCCACTGTTTGGGCTCGGGACTCAAACCCGAAACGCATATTGCCCAAAATAAACCGCTTTCTGCCGAAGAAGAACAGCTTGTCACCTATACCGACGACCCTTGCCCGGATTGCCACGGTATGCGTTTGAATCGCGTAGCGCGCAACGTCTTCTTCGAAGGCCGCTCCATCTGCGATACGACGGCGCTGTCGGTCGACGACTGTCTGAAAGCGATTCGAGCCATTCGTCTTACCGGACGAAGCCTGCAAATCGGTGCAGACGCACTCAAGGAAATCGTTTCCCGACTGGAGTTTTTGCAAAAAGTCGGCTTGGGTTACATGAGTCTGGACCGTGCCGCGCCGAGCTTGTCGGGCGGCGAAGCGCAGCGAATTCGTTTGGCTTCTCAGCTCGGCAGCACCCTTCAGGGCGTGTGTTACGTTTTGGACGAGCCCACCATCGGGTTGCACGCACGTGACAATGCCTTACTAATCGATACGCTGACGGCTTTGAAAAACAAAGGCAATACCGTGATCGTGGTCGAACACGACGAGGAAATGATTCGCCGTGCCGATCATATCGTCGATATCGGCCCGGGGGCCGGTTCGCGCGGCGGAGAATTGATGGCAATCGGCTCGCTCGAGGATTTGCGCGCCTGCAAAAACAGCATCACGGCACAAATGCTCAATCACCCGTTGGTACACGACGGTCATGCCAAACGACCGATCAAAGCCGCGCC
>JAUNOJ010000285.1 GCA_030531135.1 Sutterellaceae bacterium
GCCAGAACCTTGTTTTCCTGTTCGCGAACGATCTTGATGTCGGTAATCTTGTTGTTGTCAAAGGTCACGGCAACGGTCATGTCGCCGTGCTTGCCCACGCCCGTACCTTGAACGGTCTGAGGAGCGGCGTAAGCGCCGAAGGCAAATGCGCCGGCAACGAGTGCGGCGGCAAGTTTGAACTTGGTTTGCATGGTGGTTTTCTCCATCTCAATTTGGTGTATGCGGACAAGATCTCGGTCTCGCCCATTTTTTGATGGAGGCAGTTTAGCAATTTACAAACCAACCGGTCGGTTTGTTTTTGTTAAAACTCTGAAAACTTTTGACACAGTGCAAAAAATAGTCTCGATATTGTTGGAGTTTCGGAACAAGTCAACGGTGCAGACAAAACGAAACCCCGAAATCCAAAAGGAATCTCGGGGTTTGGGGGCAAACCTCAAAGGATTTGCTTCGTCAGACGTTCAAGTCGGATTACTTGATACGGCTGCGGTATTCGTTCGTACGGGTGTCGATTTCGATCTTGTCGCCCGTGTTCACGAAAGCCGGAACGTCCAAGGTGTAGCCGGTTGCCAAACGAGCGGGCTTCATCACCTTGCCGGACGTGTCGCCCTTAACGGCGGGTTCGGTGTAGACGACTTCACGCACGACCATCGTCGGCAATTCGAGACCGATCACGCGGCCTTCGTAGAAGACGGCTTCGCAGGTCAAATCGTCCTGGAGGTACTTCTTGGCTTCTTCCATCGTGTCTTCGTCGACTTCGTACTGGTTGTATTCGGCGTCCATCCAGACATAGTGCGGATCGGCGAAGTAGGAGAAGGTCACTTCCTTGCGTTCGAGGATGATGTCTTCGAACTTGTCGTCGGCACGGTAAACGGTTTCCGTCACGGCGCCGTTCAAGAGGTTCTTCATCTTCATCTTGACGGTGGAAGCACCGCGACCGCCCTTGGAGTATTCGGACTTAAGGACAACCATCGGATCTTTGCCAACCATGAACACATTGCCGGCACGCAATTCTTGCGCAGTTTTCATCTTGTTTTTCCCTTAGAAAAGAGTGAGTCTTTTGCTGATAATGCCGGTTGCGTGCACATGCCCGCCCAGCGAAAAAATAATTTAGCTCGTTATTTTAACTGTTTCGCGACGATTTGTGTTAGTCGCACCGTGAGGCTCGTGCGTGAGAGTAACGTTTCCTGCCACATTTTTGCGCCTTTGACCATGCCTTCAAACGCATCGCGCCAGGCAGACCATGCCGATTGCGCATCGGGCTTGCCGTTGATCCATTCGCTCACGGACGCCCAAGCCTCGCGTGCCTCACACGGCAAAGCCTCGGTATAAATTTTGGAGAATGCGGCGAGTTTCACTAGGTGCGTGTCTTCTTCCTGCGGATAGAGCATCCAGATCAAAGGTACGCCCAAAAGTTGCGCGCGCATCGTGCTGTCTTCGCCGCGCACAAGGGCTGCGTCGCAACTCATCAAAACTTCGTCGAACTCGGCTTGCGGCACCATGGGCATGCGAACGACTCGGATGTGATCACTGTCTTTCAAAGTCTCGAGCTTGGAAATCAATTTTTCCGTGGCTGCACCCGGTGCACACAGCATCTGAATCGGACGCTTGTCGTCAACCAAAGCTTTTGCGAGTTCCTCGATTACGGGTTGCGGATAGGTAAAGAAAAAAAGCGTAAAGGGATGATTGGCATCGGCGCCGAAAGACTTCAAAACTTCCGTTTTCCGCTTCGATTCCTTAAACGAGCGCACCTTGTCGGCCAGGACGGCTTCATAAATGACGCCGCACGTCTTTTCGCTAAAGCCAGGGAAAAGAAACGTCTTGGGGTAACCGTAGCGCGGGTGCGGACTCTGTAAGCCGTTCGATTCTTCGGCATAGCGCTCGGCCGTCAGATAGTCCAAAGCCAAGACGACCGGATTTTTGGGCGTCTCGGCGTTTCGTGCCGCATTGATGGCCGCTTCGTAGTCTTCGGGCAAAAAGCACGAAAAGAGTTCGATCACGACGTCGGCAGGTGCCCCGACAAGGGCATTTTCCCAAGCGTCGATCGCAACCGATTGAACCGTTTGGGGCTCGGTATCGATTTTTACTTCGGGCACCATTGCCGCTAACGTCTTGCGATCGTCTATGATTAGGCGCACTTGCCAACCGTTTTCGCGCGTCAGGCTTTGTGCTAGACGCCAGGCGATGCCGGCGTCGCCGAAATTGTCGATCACGCGACAGAACATGTCGCAAGTGAGCGGTTGCGTTTTTTCCAAAGAAACGGACACTGAAAGTTCCTTTTTTTCATCTAAAGATTCATGACGGCCATTAGTTTAGAGGACAACAAGCGCGTTTTGGCGCAACTGCCCGGTTTGCCCGGTGTCTATCGTTATTTCGATGCGCAGGGCAAATGTCTTTACGTGGGCAAAGCCAAAGATTTGAAGCGCCGCGTCTCGCAGTACTTTCGCGCCACCGGCAACAGTCCCCGCATCGAATTGATGGTGCAAAAAATCGCCAGCATCGAAACGACGGTGGTGAGAACCGAAGCCGAAGCGCTGCTTTTGGAAAACAATCTCATCAAGACCTTAAA